>NZ_JAMRYM010000099.1:0-12169 GCF_023743255.1 Rathayibacter rubneri
CAGGACCGCCCGCCCCGAGCTGCACGGCGAGAGCGGCCTCCCCATGGCCGAGCACCGGGCGCGCGTGACGCGGCAGATGCGGATCCTCGCCGCCGAGAAGGGCGTTCTGCGCGCGTTCCCCGCCGACCTCGGCGGAGGCGCCGACCACGGCGGCAACATCGCCGGCTTCGAGGAGCTGGTCACCGCCGACCCGTCGCTGCAGATCAAGTCGGGCGTGCAGTGGGGCCTCTTCGGCGCTGCCGTCCTCCACCTGGGCACCCGCGAGCACCACGAGAAGTGGCTGCCCGGCATCATGGACCTCCGCATCCCCGGCGCGTTCGCGATGACCGAGACCGGCCACGGCTCGGACGTCGCATCCATCGCCACGTCCGCCACGTTCGACGAGGAGACGGGCGACTTCGTCCTGAACACCCCGTTCCGCGCGGCGTGGAAGGACTACCTCGGCAACGCCGCGATCGACGGCCGCGCCGCCGTCGTGTTCGCCCAGCTCGTGACCCGGGGTGTGGGCCACGGCGTGCACGCGTTCTTCGTGCCGCTGCGCGACGAGTCCGGCTCGTTCCTCCCGGGCATCGGCGGCGAGGACGACGGCCTCAAGGGCGGCTTGAACGGCATCGACAACGGCCGCCTGCACTTCGACCACGTCCGCGTGCCGCGCGAGAACCTGCTGAACCGCTACGGCTCCGTCGCGGCCGACGGCACCTACTCCTCGCCCATCGCGAGCCCGGGCCGCCGCTTCTTCACCATGCTCGGCACCCTCGTGCAGGGTCGCGTCTCCCTCGACGGAGCAGCGGTCGCCGCGTCCCGCATCGCCCTCGCGATCGCCGTGACCTACGGCGACCAGCGCCGGCAGTTCACCGGGGGAGGGGACCGCGAGGAGGTCCTCCTCGACTACCAGCGCCACCAGCGCCGTCTGCTCCCGCGCCTCGCGACGACCTACGCCGCCGGTTTCGCGCACGACAAGCTGCTGCGCGCGTTCGACGACGTCTTCTCGGGCCGGAACGACACCGACGAGTCGCGCCAGGACCTCGAGACCCTGGCGGCCGGGCTCAAGGCCCTCTCGACCTGGCACGCCCTCGACACCCTGCAGGAGGCGCGCGAGGCCTGCGGAGGAGCGGGCTTCCTCGCCGAGAACCGGCTCACGCAGCTGCGCGCCGACCTCGACGTCTACGTCACCTTCGAGGGCGACAACACGGTCCTGCTCCAGCTCGTCGCGAAGCGCCTGCTCACCGACGTCGGGCGCCGCTTCAAGGACGCCCAGCCCACTGAGCTCGCGCGCTACGCCGTCGGCCAGGTCGCCGGCGCGACGGTCGACAACTCCGGTCTGCGCCGCCTCGCCCAGGTCGTGTCGGACCGCGGATCCACGGCCCGCTCCGTCGGCCAGCTCCGCGAGGACCAGCGCGAGCTGCTCACCAGCCGCGTCGAGACCATGGTCTCGGGCATCGCCTCACGGCTCCGGGCGGCGCGCAAGCTCCCCGCCGACGAGGCCGCGCGACTGTTCAACGCCCACCAGGACCAGCTGATCGAGGCGGCCCGCGCGCACGCCGAGCTGCTGCAGTGGGAGGCGTTCACCGAGGCGCTCGCCGGCATCGAGGACGAGGGGACCCGCACGGTCCTCACCTGGCTCCGCGACCTCTTCGGCCTCGGCCTCGTCGAGAAGCACCTCGACTGGTACCTGCTGCACGGGCGGCTCTCGTCGCAGCGCGCGGTCGCCGTGACGTCGTACATGGACCGCCTGCTCGCCCGACTCCGTCCGCACGCCGGCGACCTCGTCGCGTCCTTCGGCTACGGCCCCGAGCACCTGCGCGCGGCCATCGCGACCGGCGCCGAGAAGACCCGGCAGGAGGAGGCGCACGCCTGGTACGAGGCGGCCCGCGCCGACGGCAGCCTGCCGCGTCCCGAGAAGGCTCGGCGCCACTGACTCCGGGGCCACTGACTCCGGGGCCACTGAGGCCCGAGCTGCGGGCTCAGCGCTGCAGGTAGTTCACTGCCGCGTCACGCTCGGCCCGCAGCTCGAGCACCGACTCGTCGATCTTGCGCCGCGAGTACTCGTCGATCTCGAGCCCCTCGACGATCCGCCACTCGCCGTCCACCGAGCGCACCGGGAACGACGAGATCAGCCCCTCCTCCACCCCGTAGGACCCGTCGGACTCGACGGCCGCCGAGGTCCACTCGGTGCCCGTCACCCAGTCGTGCACGTGGTCGATCGCGGCGGACGCGGCCGAGGCGGCCGACGACGCTCCGCGCACCTCGATGATCTCGGCCCCGCGCTTCGCGACGCGCGGCTCGAACTCGTCGTGCAGCCACGCGGCGTCGACCAGCTCGGTCACGGGCCGTCCGTCGACGCTCGCGTGCGTCGCGTCCGGGTACTGCGAGGCGGAGTGGTTGCCCCAGATCGCGACTCCCGCGATCGAGCCGACCGGCGCGTCCAGTTTCGCGGCCAGCTGCGCGACGGCGCGGTTGTGGTCGAGCCGCGTCATCGCGGTGAAGCGGCCGCGCGGGATGTCCGGCGCGCTCGCGCGGGCGATCCAGGCGTTCGTGTTCGCCGGGTTCCCGACGACCAGCACGCGGATGTCGTCCGCGGCGTGCGCGTTCAGCGCGGCGCCCTGCGGCCCGAAGATGCCGGCGTTCGCGGCGAGCAGGTCGGCGCGCTCCATCCCGGCCGACCGGGGGCGCGCGCCGACGAGCAGCGCGACGTTCGCGCCGTCGAAGGCCACGGCGGGATCGTCTGTCACCTCGACGCCGTGCAGGAGCCCGAACGCTCCGTCCTGCAGCTCGAGGGCGGTGCCCGCCGCGGCCCGGAGCCCGGCCGGGATCTCGAGCAGGCTCAGCCGCACGGGCACGTCCGGCCCGAGGAGCTGACCCGAGGCGATGCGGAACAGCAGGGCGTAGCCGATGGCGCCCCCTGCTCCCGTGACCGTGACCTTCACCGGCGTGCGCTGCGTGCTCATGCCGCCGAGGGTAGGCGCGCGTCCTGCGAGCGGGGTAGGAGTCGCCGCCGCCCTCACTCCGCGACGCGCCCGGCCACCTCCTGCAGCACAGCCAGCACCCGGCGCACCGGCGCATGCGCGAGCGCCTCCGGTCGGGCGAGCACATCCACGTGCCGCACGAGCGCCCCGCCCTCGACGGGGCGGAGCACCATCCCGTCCACCGCGAGCGTCGACGCGGTGATCCGGGGCATCACCGCGATCGCCGCTCCCGAGCGGACGACCTCGGCCGCGACGAAGAACTCGTTGATCCGGTGCTCGATGCGCGGAGCCCGGCCGCCGAGCGCGCCGAGGTGCTCGAGCACTCCCGCCAGCGGGAAGCCGTCGTGCGTCGAGATCCAGCGCTCGTCGCGGAGCTGCTCGGGTCGGATGCTCGACTGCGCGGCGAGGGGGTGCGCCGCGTGCAGGGCGATGTCGAGCGGCTCGACGAGCAGCGGAGTGACGACGATCCTGGCCGACGGCCACTCCGGGTCGTGCGCGAGGCGGTGCGCGATCACGAGGTCGTGATCGGCGGTCAGCCCGGCGAAGCGGCTCTGGGCGACGTCGGCGTCGGTCAGCGAGACGCGCAGGTCCTCGCCCAGCGCCCGCAGCAGCGGCCCGAAGAGGGTGAGGCCCGCGCTGTGGAAGGCCGAGACCCGCACCGCCCGGTCGTCGCGCTCCAGATGCGCGTCGACCGCCGCCCGGGCCTCGGCCAGCGCCTCCTCGACGCGCGCCCCGGCGACGGCGAGCGCCTCGCCCGCTTCCGTGAGCACGAGCCGGCGGCCGCTGCGCACGGTGAGGGGGACGGCGACCCCGGCCTGCAGCGCGCCGAGCTGCTGCGACACCGCCGAGGCGCTGATGTGCAGGGCGGCGGCAACGGCAGCGACGCTGCCGCGGTCGCCGAGCTCGCGGAGGAGTCGGAGTCGCGCGGGATCCATAAGCGTCTGCTTCCTCGTCGATCAAGACGATGCCCGTTGTTCTTCATCGTCGGTGGGAACGACAGTAGCCCCATGCCCTCCCGCCGCTCTTCCGACACCGCCGCCGATCTCCTCCTCCTCGGCGTCGCCGCGGTGTGGGGCGCCAGCTTCCTCGCCGCCAAGGACCTCGCGGCCGTGACCGGGGTGCCCTCGGCCGTCGCCCTCCGCTTCCTGGTGGCCGCCGCGGCCCTCGCCCTGGTGTGCCTGGTGCGCCGCGAGCGCCTCCCGCGCGGGCGCGGCCTCGTGATCGCCGCGGTCCTCGGCTGCTCCCAGGCCGCGGTCATCGGCCTCGAGACGTGGGGCGTGCACCTCACCTCCGCCACCAACGCCGGGCTGCTGATCAGCCTCGCGCTCGTGATGACCCCCGTGCTCGAGGGGCTGGCCTCGCGCTCGTGGCTGCCGCGCTCCTTCTTCGTCGCCGCGGTCGCCGCGGTGGTCGGAGTCGCGCTGCTCGTCTCGGAGGGCGGGTTCCGCACGCCGACGCCGGGCGACGCCCTCGTGATCGCCGCCGCGGTCGTGCGCGCCTTCCACGTCACCGCCAGCGCGCACCTCACCCGGGGCCGCACCGACGGCACGCTCGGAGTCGTCCTCGTGCAGGTGCTCGTCTGCGCCGGCGCGTTCTCCCTGCTCGCGGGTCCCTCGCTCCCCGCCTCCGCGGCCGCTCTCGACGCGGCGGCCTGGGGGAGCGTCCTCTTCCTCGGGCTGCTCTGCTCGGTCTTCGCCTTCGTCGTGCAGCTGTGGGCGGTCCGCCGGACCTCGGCCGCGCGGGCGAGCATCCTGATGGGCACCGAGCCGGTCTGGGCGCTGCTGGTCGGCACGGTGCTCGCGGGCGAGGCGATCGGGCCCCTCGGTGCGCTGGGCGCGGCCCTGATCGTGGCCGCGGCCTACGCCGGGCAGGCGATCGAGCGGAGGCACCGCCGCGCGCGGTCGATCCCGCACCGCGCCGCCGAGATCGCGGAACGCGCCGTCGCGACTCCGTAGAGTGCCGAGCATGCGCACCCTGTACCCCGAGATCGAGCCGTACGAGACCGGCATGCTCGACGTCGGCGACGGCCACTCCGTCTACTGGGAGGTCTCGGGCAACCCCGACGGCAAGCCCGTCGTCTTCCTGCACGGCGGCCCCGGCGCCGGCACCTCGCCCGCCCACCGCCGCCTCTTCGACCCCGAGAAGTACCGCATCGTCCTCTTCGACCAGCGGATGTGCGGACGCTCGACCCCGCACGCCAGCGAGCCCGGTGCGGACCTCTCGACGAACACCACCTGGTACCTCGTCGGCGACATCGAGCGCCTGCGCGAGCACCTCGGCGTCGACACCTGGCTGGTCCTCGGCGGCTCCTGGGGCTCGACCCTCGCCCTCGCGTACGCCGAGACGCACCCGGAGCGGGTCAGCGAGATCGTGCTCCGCGGGATCTTCACCCTCCGCCGCGCCGAGCTCGAGTGGTTCTACGAGGGCGGGGCCGCCGCGGTCTACCCCGACCTCTGGGAGTCGTACGCCTCCGTCGTCCCCGCCTCGGAGCGCGGCAGCTTCATCGAGGCGTACTACCGCCTCCTGCACGACGAGGACCCGGCCGTGCACGGACCTGCCGGCGTCGCCTGGACGACGTGGGAGGCGTCGACCATCTCGCTCCTGCAGAAGCCCGAGATGATCCAGGCGTGGTCCGACCCCGCCTTCGCGCTCGCCTTCGCGCGGATCGAGAACCACTTCTTCGTGCACAAGGGCTGGTTCGAGGAGGGGCAGCTGATCCGCGACGCCGAGGTGCTGCGCCGCATCCCCGCCGTGATCGTCCAGGGCCGCTACGACATGTGCACCCCGGCCTTCACCGCCTGGGACCTGCACCGCGCCTGGCCCGAGGCCGAGTTCCACCTCATCGCCGACGCGGGTCATGCGTTCGACGAGCCCGGCATCCTGACCGCGCTGATCGAGGCCACCGACCGCTTCGCGGAGTGAGCCGGGAGCGGCCGGCACGCGGGGCTATCCTGAGCGGATGCGCGCGGACGACGACTCCGGGATGGACAGCTGGCCCACGGGCCGACTGCTCTCGACCGCGTCCCGCATGGTCGAGCACGCCTGGCACGGGGCGCTCGCCGAGATCGGCCTCACGCACGCCGGACTGATCGTCCTGCACCTGCTGCAGGCCGGTCCCGTCGCGCAGAAGGAGCTCGCCGCCTCCGCCCACGTCGAGGTGCAGACCATGTCGCGCACCATCGAGCGGCTCGAGCGCGAGGGCCACGTCGAGCGCCGGAGCGACCCGGCCGACCGGCGCCGCCAGCTCGTCTCGCTGACCGCCAAGGGCTCCGAGGCGTGGCGGCGTGCGCACCGGCTCGAGGTCGACATGTTCCCGGGCAGTCTCGAGCACGGTCCGCTCCGCGACGCGCTGCTCGAGATCATCCGCTCGACGAGCGAGTCGCGCTGGGGCTGAACCGCGCCTCCGCAAGCCCCGGCGGGGAGCGGCGCCGGACCACTACCGTGACCGCATGACCTTCAACGACGACTCCCAGCTCAGCGGCGGCAAGGTCCGCCGGCGCGGACGCACCACGGGCATCGCGGTCGGCGGCGGCGCGGGCGTCGTCGTCGTGCTGGCGCTGCTGTCGCAGCTGCTGGGCGTGAACCTGACGGGTCTCGGGGAGGTCCTCGGCGGCGGAGGCGGCACCTCGCCCGAGCAGATCACCAGCACCGCGGTCGCCTGCGACAGCGGAGCCGATGCGAACACCGAGGTCGACTGCCGCCTCGAGGGCGCCGCCGAGTCGCTCGACCGCTACTGGGCCACCGCGACCGGCACGATCGGCGCGACCTATGCGACTCCGGGCGGCGTCATCGTGTTCGACACCGAGACGAGCACCGGATGCGGCGGCGCGACGGCCGCGGTCGGCCCGTTCTACTGCCCGCCGGATCAGACCATCTACCTCGACACCGAGTTCTTCGACGAGCTGCGGACACGGTTCGACACCTCGGGCGGATCGCTCGCGCAGATGTACATCCTCGCCCACGAGTGGGGCCACCACATCCAGAACCTGACCGGCGCGATGGAGTCGGCCGACCGCTCCGGCACCGGCCCCGACTCGGACTCGGTGCGCCTCGAGCTGCAGGCCGACTGCTTCGCCGGCGCGTGGGTCGGCGACGCGTCGACCGTTCCCGACGAGACGGGGACGCCCTACCTCAAGCCCGTCACCGCGCAGGAGTACCAGGACGCGCTGGGCGCGGCGGCGGCGGTCGGCGACGACCGCATCCAGGAGCAGGCGACCGGCACGGTCGACCCCGAGGGCTGGACCCACGGCTCGGCCGAGCAGCGCCAGCGCTGGTTCGAGGCCGGCTTCGAGGGCGACGCGGTCGACTGCGACACCTTCGCGGTGCCGGGCGCCCAGCTCTGACCCCGCCACTGCTGCTCGAGCAGCCGCAGCGGCCCCCCTTGCTGGTCGAGTAGCCGCGCAGCGGCGTATCGAGACCCGCGCCCCTACGACACCGAGTCCGCAGGCTCCTCCATGAACCACTCCGTGAACGAGCAGGCCCGCCCGTCCGGGGCGAAGCGGATGATCCACAGGTTCAGGTACGTCTCCACCCCCGGGTAGACGGTCCGCCCCTGCACCACCGCCGTCGCGTCCGTCAGGGCCACGAGACCCCAGGCGAACGTGGGCTCGGACGGCTCCGACTCCGCTCGCCACCACTCGACGATCGCGTCGCGCGGAGTGATCGCGTCGCGGTGCGGCGCCGTAAAGTACTCGGCGTCCTCGGTGAAGAGCGCGGCGATGTCGGCGGGATCGTCGCTCGCCCACGCCCTCTCGTAGCCGGTGATCCAGTTCTCGATGTCGATCATCCGCACATCCTCGTCCCGCCCGCCGTCCTCCGGAAGAGCGCGGAGCGGGAAGGTTCCGGAGCTCCCCGCGGTTCGAGTACCCGGCCGGCAACTGCAAAGCTGGGCAATACGTTCCCCCCGACCCGAAGGACCTGCGTGCCCGACTCCGACAGACGCTCCCTCACCCGCACGCCGAACCCGCGTCTGATCACCGCCGTCCTCGCCTTCGCGGGGATGAGCGCGTCGTTCATGCAGACGCTGGTGGTGCCCATCCAGTCCGAGCTGCCGCGGCTGCTCGACGCCGACCGCGGCGAGACCGCGTGGGTGATCACCGCGACCCTCCTGAGCGCCTGCATCCTGACCCCGGTCTCCGGTCGCCTGGGCGACCTCTACGGGAAGCGGAGGATGGCGGTCGCGGCGCTCGTGGTGCTGGTGCTCGGCTCGATCGTGTGCGCGTTCGCCGGCGACGTGTGGACCCTCGTCGTCGGGCGCGCGTTGCAGGGCGCGGTCATGGGGGTGATCCCCCTGGGCATCTCGATCCTCCGCGACACCCTGCACCGCGACCGCCTGCCCGGCGCGATCGCGCTGGTCAGCGCCACGCTCGGCATCGGTGGAGCACTCGGTCTGCCGCTGAGCGCCCTGATCGCCCAGAGCACCGACTGGCACGTCCTGTTCTGGATGTCCGCCGGACTCGGCGTCCTCGACATCGTGCTGATCCTGCTCGTCGTCCCGGTGTCGACCCTGCGCTCGCCCGGGCGCTTCGACGTGGTCGGTGCGATCGGGCTCGCGATCGGACTGAGCGGCGTGCTGATCGCCGTCTCGCGCGGCAACGACGCCGGCTGGACGAGCCCGGCGATCCTCGGCTCGGGGCTCGGCGGCGTCGCCGTGCTCGTGCTCTGGGGCTGGTTCGAGCTGCGGCAGGCGAGCCCGCTCGTCGATCTCCGCGTCGCCGTGCGCCCGGCCGTCCTCTTCACGAACCTCGCCTCCGTGGCGGTGGGCTTCGCGTTCTTCGGCGCCCAGATCACGCTGCCGCAGATGCTCGAGCTGCCCACCGCCTCCGGAGTGGGCTTCGGGCTCAGCCTGATCGTCGCGAGCCTCGTGCTCGCCCCCTCCGGCCTCGCGATGATGGCGACCTCGCCCGTCGCGGCCGGACTCTCCTCGCGGTCGGGACCCCGGGTGGTCCTGATCTCGGGCGCCGCGCTGATCGCGGTGTCCTACCTCCTGGTGCTGCCCTTCGGCAGCGAGGTGTGGCAGATCCTCGTGATCAACGCCCTGATCGGAGTGGGCCTCGGACTCGCGTACGCCGCCATGCCGACGCTCATCATGCACGCCGTGCCCGCCTCCGAGACCGCGGCGGCGAACGGGCTCAACTCGCTCATGCGCACCCTCGGCACGACCCTGTCCTCGGCGGTCACCGCCGCCGTGCTGGCACAGCTGACCGTCTCGGTCGGCGCCGTCGAGGTGCCGAGCTCCGAGGGCTTCCGGCTCACCTTCGTCATCGGCGCGGTGGGCGCGGTCGTCGCGGTCGTGCTGGGCCTCCTCATCCCGCGGGCTCCGACGCCGGACGCGCACCCCGCGCTGCCCTAGCCGAGATCCTGCGGCGGGATCCCGTCCTCGTCCTCCTCGAGCAGCCGAACGATCTGCAGCTCGCGCAGTCGCGTCGTGGTCTGCAGCGTCTCGCGGGCCGCGATCGCCAGGCGGCACAGCAGCACCACGAGGACCACGGCGAGCACGGCGCCCACCACCAGGACGACGACGTACAGGGAGAAGAAGACGGTGGACGGCAGAGTGGTCATCGCTCCACGCTAGGCGGATCGGCGGCCGGATCCCTCCCTCTCGCGGCGGAGGGGGGCCGGCCTCAGGCGAACGCGCCGCGGTAGGCGCGCGCCGGGTGCGTCGACGGCAGCTCGTCCGTCCCGAAGAGCTTGCGCCGCAGCGTCCCCTCCGCGTACTCCGTCTGCGCGAGTCCGCGCTCCTGGAGCACCGGCATCACCCGGTCGACGAACTCCTCGTAGCTGCCGGGCAGGATCCAGTTGACGACGTTGACGCCGTCGATGCCCGCGTCGCGCCACTCGGCGAGGTGGTCGGCGATCTGCTCGGGCGTGCCCACCACGCGCCCGCGGAGCTTCGCCGAGAGCCGCGCGAGGTCGCGCACGGTCGGCTCGCGGTCGGGCGACGCGTCGCGGATCCACTGCAGGTGGCTCTGCCCGGCGTACGTCTCGATCGCCGAGAGCGGCAGATCCGGGTCGAGCTTCTCGCCCGTCTTCGGATCGAAACCGAGGTTCGAGTGCAGCAGGAACGCGTCGGAGGAGAGGTACTCGTCGATCTCGCGCTCGGCGCGGCGCGCGTCCTCCTCCGTGTCGCCCGTGATGAACGAGAGACCGAGGTAGAAGGCGGGGACGCCCTCTCCGCGCCCGGCCTCCGCGGCGAGCCGGCGCGTGTCGGCGATCAGCTCGCGCGTCTTCTCGGGCGACCCCGAGAAGACGAACTGCGCCTCCGCGTTGCGCGCCGCGAAGCGCCGGCCCGCGGGGGAGGAGCCGGCCTGGAACAGCACGGGCGTGCGCTGCGGCGACGGCGCCGACAGGTGCGGACCCTGCACCCGGTAGCGCTTCCCGACGTGGTCGATGCGGTGGATGCGCGAGGCGTCGGCGAAGGCACCGGCCTTGTCGCGCAGCAGTGCGCCGTCGTCCCACGAGCCCTCCCACAGCTTGTAGACGACGTCGAGGTACTCCTGCGCCCACGCGTAGCGCTCGTCGTGCTCCTCGAGCCTGTCGTAGCCGAAGTTGCGCGCGGCTCCGTCCAGGGCGCTCGTGACGATGTTCCAGCCGATCCGCCCGTTCGAGACGTGGTCGAGCGTCGAGACCTTGCGGGCGAAGTCGAACGGGTGCGACTGCAGCACCGAGCTCGTGAACGCGAAGCCGAGGTGCTCGGTGCTGACGGCCAGTGCCGACAGCAGCACGGCCGGATCGTTGCTCGGCAGCTGCAGGCCCTCGCGCGCGTTGACCTCCCAGTCGCCGTCCGCGGGGCCGTAGAGGCCGGCGACGTCGGCGAAGAACATCGCGTCGAAGCGTCCGCGCTCGAGGGTGCGGGCGAGGTCGATCCACAGCTGCACGTCGTCGAACTCGTGCTGCCGCGCGTCCGGGTGCCGCCACAGCCCGTGCTGGATGTGGGAGGCGGTGTTCATGACGAACGCGCAGTAGCGCAGGGGACGCGGCTCGGTGCTCATCGCCCCAGGCTAGGAGGTCGGGGGCGGCACGCGCTCAGCGGCAGCCCGCCGCGGCGGCGATCGCGTCGTCGCCCGGGTAGCCGTAGGGCTCGACCCCCGAGCCCTCGGTGTACCCCAGGGAGAGCGCCCAGGCGGTCGCCCACTTCTCGTCGTCGCCGTCGAAGGGCGCCGCCCGGTACAGGTCGTAGCAGCTCTGCTTCGAGGTGATGGCGTGCCCGACCTCGTGCGCCACGAGCCCCACCGTCCAGCCCGCGTCCCAGTAGCGCTGGATGCTCTCGGTGAGCTGGATCCGCGAGGGCGCGCCCTCCTGCAGGCTCCAGGTCGCCAGACCGGCCCCGGAGTCGCGGTCGCCGTACGCCACGCCGTCCACCTCGATGCTCTCCTCCCAGGAGATGTCGATGGGCACGCCGCCCCCGATCGAGTCGGCGAAGTCGAGCACCTGCTGCTTCCGCGGCCAGTCCGCTGCGGCGCGCTCGACGAGACCCTCCTCCTGCGACGCCTGCAGCGCCTCGACCTGCGCGAGGTACGCGCGCAGGGCGCCCGGGTCCGAGAAGTCGAGCGGGATCGGGTCGCTGCCGTACCCGTAGAGCGCCTTCTCGACCAGCCAGCGCGACTCGTGCGTGGCGGCGGTGCTGCTCGCGATCAGCGCCTCGGCCGTGGCGGCGGTGCTCTCGGAGAAGGCGGTCGCGGCGTCGCTCGTCGCGGACAGGAGCGGACGGATGCGGTCCCGCTGCTCCTCCTGCTCCTCGGCCTCCTCGGCCAGCTCCGCCACGCGGGCGTCGAGGTCGTCGGCCGCCGCGAAGCGCTCATCGGCTCCGTCCGGCGCCGCGGGCACCACGACCGCCGCCCGTGCGGCGACGGGGACGTCGTCGGCCGCATCGACGAGGGCGTCGATCGCCGCTTCGTAGGCGTCGCGCGCCGAGGGATCCACGGAGGTGTCGCCCGCCTCGTCCAGCACCGGCCGGATCGCCTCCGTCTGCTCGCCCACGGACTCCTCGAGCGCCGCCCACGCCTCGACGGCCCGATCGTGGTCGGCGGCCACCCGCTCGAGCCCCTCGGACGCCTCGGCGAACCGCTCCTGCGACAGGGAGTCGCGAACGAGGACCGCGGTGCCCGCTCCGCCGGCGAGAAGGAGGAGGGCCGCGCCGCCCGCGATCGCGCGCCGAGACGTCCGCGAGAGCCGGCGCCGGGGCGGTCGGCCCGGCGAGACGG
>NZ_JAMRYM010000100.1:0-11996 GCF_023743255.1 Rathayibacter rubneri
ATCGCGACGAGGTGGCGCTGCGGAGCCGCCGCGCCACCTCGTCGCGATCGGCCACTCCGTCGAAGCGCACGCGGGTCTCGACGCCGAGCGTGCGCGCCGCCGATTGCACGGCGGCCAGGTACCCCTCGCGTCCCGGAGCGGGCCCCCCGACGATCCGCAGGAGGGGCCGCTCGGCGGCGGGCATCCGCGCCAGCGCCTGCACGGCGAGCAGCTGCCCCTTGAGCGGCTGCACCCGGCCGACCAGCACGATCTCGTGCGGTCGGTCCTCCGCTCCCGGGTGGAACCGCGCCTCCACCCCCGGCGGCACGACGACGATCCGCGACGGATCCACGCCGTACCCGCCCTCGACGTCCGCGCGCTCCGCCGATCCCGCGACCACGACCGCGTCGGCCGCGGCGAGCACCGAGCGCTCGGCGTCGATCCGCTCGGCGGGCTCCGGCACGTCGCCGGGAGCGAGCCGCGCGTTCTTCGCCAGCGAGCTCGAGTGCATCGAGTGCACGTGCGGCAGCCCGGTCAGCGCACCCGCCAGACCCGAGACCCAGTAGTGCGAGTGCACGACGTCGGCACCGGCCGCCGCCCGCGCGAACTCGGGCGCCGACGCCGCGAGCGCGTACTTGTCGCCGGCCGCGACGGGCACGCCGACCACCTCGACGCCCGGAGCGAGCGTCCTCGTCCCGGAGCCGCGGGTCAGCACGACGACGTCCCAGCCCTTCTTGGCGAGCTCCGGCAGCACCGCCGCGAGGTACACGTTCATGCCGCCCGCGTCGCCCGTCGAGGGCTGCTCGAGGGGGGAGGTGTGCGCCGAGACGACGGCCAGACGGGGCATCCGACCATCGTACGGAGGCGCCGCGCGTCGACGGATCCCGGTCCGCGGCTCGCGAGCGCCCCGGAATCGGGTTGAATGGACGGATGCGTTCCGTTCGGAGCGCGGAGAGCATGAGGTCCATGGCCCGCCGGAGTCCTTCGAGCGACGCGCAGCCCTCGGTCGCGCCCGCTGCGTCGGAGACCCCCGGAGCCCATGAGCCGTTCTCCGAGCAGGACATCCGCGCGCTCGTCGGCACCGCCGCCTTCGAGAAGGGCACCGCCTACGCCGACGAGGGCCGGGTCGGCGAGCTGCAGTGGTTCGGCGGCCGGACGCGCCTCTTCGGCCAGGTCCGCGGCTCCGGCCGCTCGCCCTACGCGGTCAGCGTGCAGCTGCGCGAGGACGGGGGGCGCTCGATCCTCCTCGGCGGTGCCTGCAGCTGCCCGGTCAAGCACGAGTGCAAGCACGTCGCCGCGGTGCTCGTCGAGGCCCTGCGCCGCGAGCGCGAGGGCGGCCTGGCCGGTCCCTTCGCGGGCGAGACCGGCGCCGACGCGGTCCCGGAGTGGCGCAGCGCGCTGGCACCGCTGCTCGCGGGTACCGAGCGCTCGCGCTCCGGCATCCCGCTCGGGCTGCAGTTCGAGCTGCTCCCCGGCGAGCCGGTGCGACGACCGCCGGGCCGCTACAACAGCTACCGGCCGCCGCCTGAGCCGCGCCCCCGCCTGGGTGTGCGCCCGGTGCGGATGGGCGACCGCGACCGCTGGGTGCGCACGGGCACCAGCTGGCGCGACCTGGGCTACCTGCACTACAGCCACGACTACGACGAGCGCCAGATCGACGTCGTGCGCGAGATCCAGGGGCTGCTCTCGGGGCACAGCGCCTCGAGCTACTACTCGCCCGACACCTGGCTCTACCTCGACGGCTGCCGGAGCGAGGCCATCTGGGCCGCGCTGCACGGCGCCGTCCGCGCCGGCATCGGCCTGGTCATGGGCGACCGCGACCAGACCCCGCTGCGCATCCTCGACACCACGGCCACCGCGTCGATCGACGTCACCCGCACCGCGGGCGGCCTCGAGCTGCGCTCGCTCGTGGCCATCGGCGACACCCCCGCACCCGAGGAGTTCGGCTTCATCGGCGACCCCGCGGTCGGCCTCTACCTCTGGGAGCCCGGCGACGAGCTGCGCGCGCGCCCCGTCACGCTCGTCCCGTTCGCGGCGCCGCTGCTCTCCTCCGCCCGCACGTTCCTCTGGAGCCGCGAGCCGATCCGCATCCCGGAGCAGGAGGAGGCGGCGTTCCTCACCGAGCACTACCAGCGGCTGCACCGCCTGTTCGCGATCGTCTCGCGCGACGGCTCGTTCGAGGCGCCGCCCGTGCCCGAGCCGCGGCTCGGGCTGACGCTCGAGCACACCGACGGCGCGGGCCTGCGCGGCTCGTGGTGGTGGCGCTACGGCGTCGAGGGCGCTCGCGGAGTCGACGCCGAGCGCCTCCCGCTGCGGATCGACGGCGAGACCGGCTACCGGGATCCCGACGCGGAGCAGCGGGTCCTCGACTCGCTCGTCGCCGCCGGCATCGATCCCGAGTCCACCCCGGCCCTCGTCTCGGCCTCGAGCAGGCGGCTGCGGCCCACGTTCGATCTGCGCGGCATGCAGACCGTCGGGTTCCTCACGAGTGAGGTCGAGCGGCTCCGCGAGCTCGGCACGGTCGAGATCGAGGAGATCGGCGAGCGCGTGGAGTACCGCGAGGCCGAGACCGCGCCCGTCGTCGCCGTGCAGACCGTGGCCCAGCCCGACAGCCGCGACTGGTTCAACCTCGAGATCTCGGTCACCGTGAACGACGAGGCGGTGCCGCTCGCCGAGATCTTCCTCGCGCTGGCCCGCGGCGACGAGTACATGGTGCTGCCCAGCGGTGTCTACTTCGCCCTCGACGACGAGCGCTTCGGGCGCCTGCGCGAGCTGATCGCCGAGGCGCGCGAGCTCTCGGACGACCCGGGCGAGACGCTGCGCATCAGCCGCTTCCAGTCGTCGCTCTGGGACGAGCTCGTCGAGCTCGGCGTCGTCGAGGCGCAGGCCGCCGCGTGGCGCCGCGCCGTCGAGGGCCTCTCGGGCTTCACGGCCACCGGTGCGCTCGAGTCGCGGCCCCTGCCCGACGGCTTCCAGGTCGAGCTGCGGCCCTACCAGCAGCTGGGCTACGACTGGCTCTCCTTCCTCTACGACAACCAGCTCGGCGGAGTCCTCGCCGACGACATGGGACTGGGCAAGACCGTGCAGTCGCTCGCCCTCATCGCCCGCGCGATGCAGGAGCAGCGTGCCGCTGCAGGAGACGCCGGCACGTCCCCGCGGCCGTTCCTCGTCATCGCCCCGACCAGCGTCGTGCCCAACTGGGTCGGCGAGGCCAAGCGGTTCGCCCCCGGGCTCACCGTGGTCGGCATCGACGAGACGTCGAAGAAGAAGCGCCGCGCCCTCTCGACCACGATCGGCGAGGCCGAGCTCGTCGTCACCTCCTACGCCCTCTTCCGCCTCGACTACGAGTCGTACGCGGGCATCCGCTGGGCCGGGCTCATGCTCGACGAGGCGCAGTTCGTCAAGAACCGCCAGTCGGCGACGCACCAGCTCGCGCGCCGGCTCGACGTGCCGTTCAAGCTCGCCATCACGGGCACCCCGATGGAGAACAACGTGATGGAGCTGTGGTCGCTGCTCTCCATCGTGGCGCCCGGCCTCTTCCCGTCCCCCGCGGGCTTCGCGGAGTACTACCAGAAGCCGATCGAGCGGGAGGCCGACACCGAGCGCCTCACGCAGCTGCGCCGCCGCATCCGCCCGCTGATGCTGCGCCGCACGAAGGAGCTCGTCGCGACCGAGCTGCCGCCCAAGCAGGAGCAGACCATCGAGGTCGAGCTCGGCACCCGGCAGCGGAAGGTCTACGACACGTATCTCGCCCGTGAGCGGCAGCGGGTGCTCGGACTCATCGGCGACTTCGAGAAGAACCGGTTCGCGATCTTCCGGGCGCTCACGGTGCTGCGTCAGGTCGCCCTCGATGCGGCGCTGGTCGACGAGGCGCACGCCACCGTGCCCTCGACCAAGCTCGACCTGCTCGACGAGCTGCTCGCCGACGCCCTGTCGGAGGGGCACCGCGTTCTGGTCTTCAGCCAGTTCACCCGCTTCCTCGGCCGCGTGCGCGACCGCCTGGACGGCGCGGGCATCGAGTACGCCTACCTCGACGGCGCCACGAAGAAGCGCGACGAGGTGATCGACCGCTTCCGCTCCGGCGAGGCGGGCGTGTTCCTCATCTCGCTCAAGGCCGGCGGCTTCGGCCTGAACCTCACCGAGGCCGACTACTGCATCCTGCTCGACCCGTGGTGGAACCCGGCGACGGAGTCGCAGGCCGTCGACCGCGCGCACCGCATCGGCCAGACCCGCTCGGTGATGGTCTACCGCCTCGTCGCGAAGGACACGATCGAGGAGAAGGTGATGGCGCTCAAGGAGGCGAAGGCCGCCCTGTTCGCCGCGGTCATGTCCGACGACGGTGCGGCGGCGACGGGCGGCATCACGGCCGAGGACGTGCGCGAGCTCCTGGGCTAGCGACCCGCCGAGAGGCCTCGCGCGACTCAGCAGTCGGGAGTCGCGAAGGCCTTGGCGAATCCGGCGGTCTGGTAGGCGTACTCGTAGATCCACGCGCCGAGCGTGTACGGCTCCCCGGAGCTGACCATCAGCACCTCGCCCGGCCAGCAGCGCTCGAGCAGCAGGCGCGCCCGGGTGATGTGCGGGGTCTGGGTCACGACGACCACCGAGGACCAGTCCTCGGCGCGCGCCTCGTCGGCGAGCGCACGCGCCTCGCCCTGGGTGGTTCCGGGGTCGGCGGTGAAGCACTCCACGCGCATCCCGGGCTCATCGCACGCGACGACGTCGCGCTCGTCCGGATCCGCGGCCAGGTCGGAGGGCCAGACCGAGATCACGAGGGTGTCGGCGACGCCCTCGCGCACGAGCTCGCGGCCGAGATCGGTGCGAGCGCGGGTCGGCGGGCCGAGGACGAGCACCGCGTCGGCGCGCTCCGGCACGGCGTCGACCGAGGGGAGGACGTAGACGGGCAGCCCCACGACGACCGCGAGCCCGAGGACGAGGACCGCCGCGAGAGCGATCCGGCGCGCCGAGCGCAGCAGTCGTGCCACAGGCCCTCCGTTCCCCGGCGGACACCGTACCCCGTCCGTGTGACAGCGGGATGACGGCCGGCGGGGGTCGTGGACCCTGCCGGGATCAGCCCCGGGCCTGCTCCGCGGCCTCGCGCGCGCTGCGCACCGCGTGCACGACGTCGGCCACTCGTCGGCCGAGGGTCGCCGCGGCCCGGAGGGAGGGGGCCCGGTGCGGCAGCGCCAGCCGCTGCGCCGCGGTGCAGGGCAGGCAGAAGGCCCCCGTGACGGCCGCGTCGATGCGGTCCAGGCCCCCGTCGTCGCGGCCGAAGACCAGCTCGCGCCCCTCGCGGGCGAGCGGCTCGGGCAGATCGGCCTCGCCGATCGGGAGCCGGAGCGTCAGCAGCAGGGCGGCGGCGGCGATCCGACCGGGCAGGGGCCGGCCCAGGCGGGACGCGGCGAGCTCGCCGAAGAAGTCCGCGTGGCGCTCGAGGATCCCGGTCACGGCGTCGGCGAGGCGCTCCATCTCGGGGTGCAGCGAGAGGCGGGCGAGGCGGCGGTACGCGTGCAGCGAGACGTGCGCGTCCACGGCGAGCACGAGGGCGACCGGGCCGGGCAGCAGGCCCGCGACCCGTGCCCGCAGAGCGGAGGGGGCGGTGATCGGCTCGGGAGGCCGGGTCTCGATGCCGCGGATGCGCGGCGAGGCCGCCAGCACCTCGCCGAGGGCGTCGGCGATGCGGTGCCTCTCGGCGGCCCAGGCGCTCGCGAAGCCGCGCACGCGCGCGTCCGGATGCGTCCGCGCGACGGGGAGGACCCGCGCCACGATCGCGTGCTCGAGGGCGCGCAGGTAGGCGGTCGCGACGATGGCCTCGCGGTCGAGCGGGACCTCCTCGAACTCGCGGAGCGAGAAGTCGTCGCGGAGGCTGCCGTGCGCACTCCTGCTGTAGTCCTCGACGTCGAACGGTTCCGCGATGCCCATGTCCCCGGCCCTCCTGCCGACCCCGTCGACGCTACCCCTCATCCTCCGCCGACCGGGGGCCGGGATCCTGGGAAACCGGCGAGCCCGGTCGCGGCGACGGCAGCGGACGGTCGTCCTGGGAGACTGGGGGCACGCGTCGACCGGCGCGGGAACGGGGCCCGGATGACCGCGCGCACGTCGGCGATCGCCGCAGTGGTGTTCGCCGCCGTCTGCTTCGGGACCACCGGGACCGCTCAGGCGCTGGGGGCCTCCGGCACGGATCCGCTGCTGCTGGGCGCCGCGCGCATCGCCCTCGGCGGCGCCCTGCTCGCCCTCCTGCTCGGAGTCGAGGCCCTGCGCTCGCGCCGGTTCGCGCGGCCGACGCGGGCGACGCTCCTGTTCGTGCTGCTCGGCGCCCTGGGCGTGGCGGCCTACCAGCCCGCCTTCTTCACGGGCACGTCCGAGAACGGAGTGGCCGTCGGCACCATCGTCGCGCTCGGCTCGGCCCCGGCCTTCACCGGGCTGCTCGAGTGGCTGGTCCTGCGCACCGTGCCCAGTGCCCGCTGGTTCGCCTCCACCGCCCTCGCCGCCGTCGGAGTGGTGCTGCTGGCCGGTCTCCTGACCGGGGGCGGCTCTGCGGGCGTCTCGGTGCCGGGACTCCTCGGGTCCGCGGGTGCGGGCGCCTCCTACGCCCTGTACGCCGTCTGCGGCAAGCTGCTGCTCGAGCGCGGCGTCACTCCGGCGGCCGCGATGGGCGCCCAGTTCGGAGTCGCGGCGCTGCTGTCGCTGCCCGTGCTGCTCGCGGGCGATCCGTCCCGCCTCGCGCCGGCGCTCCCCGCCGTCCTCTGGCTCGGCGTCGTCACGGTCGCCCTCGCCTACACCTTCTTCGCGCGCGGTCTCCGCGTGCTGCCGGCCGCGACCGTCTCGACGCTGACGCTGGTCGAGCCGGCCACCGCGACCCTCCTGGGCGTGGCCCTGCTCGGCGAGCGGCTCACGGCCGACGCGGCGCTCGGCGTCGCCGTGCTGGTCGCCGCGGTGCTGCTGCTGGCGGTGCCCGCTCGTCGCCGCGCGGGGGCACGACGGCGCGGGTGATCTCCGTCCCGGCGGCGCTCCGGGCAGGGGTCGGCGCAGCGTCGGGACGTCGCGGTCAGCCGGCGGCCGGGGGCGTTCCGGAGCTCAGCCTCAGCCCGATCGCCGACCCCTCGTCGACGGAGGTCCCGGCGGAGGGGTCCGCCCCGTCGACCTCGTCGCGGGGGCGCACCGAGTCGACCGGCGACGTCGCTCCCACCACGAGGCCCGCCGCCTCGAGCGCTCGACGCGCATCGTCGATGCCGAGCCCGACCACGTCCGGCACGATCCTCTGCGGGGCGACGATCATCGACGGCTCCGGAGCCGCGAAGTCCTCGCCGCCGTACCGGGCGTCGATGCGGGTCATCAGCGGCTTCCAGATGCGGTGCCGCGCGTTCGGGGCCCAGCCGCTCTCGAACGACAGCCCGTCCAGGCTCATCCGCGTGCCCGATTCGCGGGGCGAGATGCTGCCGACCCACACGGCGAGGGACGTCGTGCTCGATGCGCCGACCGTCCAGGTGTCGACCGAGTCGTCGGTGGTCCCGGTCTTGGTGATGTGCTGCACGCCGTCGCGCGGGTCCGCCTCGTAGCCGCTGCCGATGGCGGTGACCTGGAGCATCGCGTACTGCATCGCGTGGGCGACGTCCGGGGTGACCGAGCGGCTGCACTGCGTCCGGATCGGGGCGATCTCCTCGCCGTCCGCCCCGATGATCGCGGTGATCGACACCGGGGTGCAGGTGACGCCGTCGTTCGCGATGCCCGCGTACGCGACGGCCATGGTCAGGGGCGAGATCTCGTTCGTTCCCAGCACTGCGGCGGGAGTCTGCACGAGCGGGTCGCCGTCGGCCCGGTGGACGCCGAACGCCTCCGCTCGCTCGCGGATGTCGCACAGGTCGAGCAGGTGCGACATGCCTATGAACCCGGTGTTGAGCGAGTTGATGGTCGAGTTCAGCGCGGTGTCGGTGTCGGAGTATCCGAAGTCGTTGACGTTCTTGGGGTCGTACGCCGGGTAGTTCTGCACCCCGTCGCAGCGGTCGGCGAAGCCGGTCCAGTTCTTCCGCTTCGAGTCGAACTTCTCGACCAGCGTGTGCCCCTGGTCGAGCCACTCCGCGAGGGTGAAGACCTTGTAGGCCGAGCCGGTCTGGAAGCCCTGCCCGCCGCCGTCGTCCGCGTCGACGTTGAGGTTGATCGCCGAGTACCCGGGCCCGCTCTCGAGCACGGTGGGGTCCTGGCTGTAGCGCGTGTTCTGCACCATGGTCAGCACCCGGCCCGTGCCGGTCTGCACGCCGACGGCCGTCGCCCCCACCGGGAACCGCTGGTCGTACGAGGGCACCTGCGCGTCGAGCGCCGCCTGCGCCTCCTTCTGCAGGCCGAGGTCGATGGTCGTGTAGACCTTCAGGCCGCCCCTCTTCATCGTCGCGTAGCGCTCGTCGTCGGTGGCTCCGAGGGCCGGATCATCGCGCAGGACGTGGGAGACGTAGTCGCAGAAGTAGGCGGCGTCGCCGGCCGTCCGGCACCCGGTCGAGGGCGGCGTGATCGAGGGCAGGATCGGCTCCGCTCGCGCCGCGTCGTGCGCCGCCCGATCGAGCGATCCGGTCTCGAGCATCCGATCCAGGATGTAGTCCCGGCGCGCGGTCGTCAGCGCGTAGCCGGTCGCCTCGCCGTTCGCGGGGTCGTCCGGCCGGTCGAAGCGGAACTTCTCGGGGTTGTTCACGATGGCGAGGAGTGCGGCCGACTGGGCGGTCGAGAGCTCGCTCGCGGGGATGCCGTAGTAGTAGTTCGCGGCGGCCTCGATGCCGTAGACCGTGCCGCCGAAGAGGGCGATGTTGAGGTAGCCGAGGAGGATGTCGTCCTTCGAGTACTCCTTCTCGAGTCCGATGGCCAGGCGCATCTCCTTGAGCTTGCGCTCGGCGGTCGTCGCGGTCGCCTCGGCGTACGCCTTCTCGCGCTCGTCCGGATCACTGATCGACTCGGCCTTCTGCACCAGGACGTTCTTGACGTACTGCTGGGTGATCGAGGATCCGCCCTGCGTCTCCTCGTGCAGGAGGTACGTGCTCGCGACCGCCCGCAGCGTGCCCTGCAGATCGATGCCGCCGTGGTCGAAGAAGCGCGGGTCCTCGCTGGCGACGAGCGCGTCCTTCACCGGGTCGGCGATCCGGTCGGCCGAGACCTCGATGCGGTTCTGGTCGTAGAAGGACGCGAGGAGCGTCGGATCCTCCGGGTCGCCCGCGTAGACGTCCGTCTTCTGCATCAGCTCGCCGACCTCGAGGTAGCTCGGCAGCGACTGGAACGCCGAGATCGTGCCCGACGTCGCCGCGCCCGTGAGGGCCACGGCCGGAGCGACCGCGATCGTCGCGAGGAGGCCGGCGAGGACGCTGACGATCACGAATCCGATCAGCGCGCCGAGAGCTCCGTGGACGGTTCGACGGGGCTGGAAGACGGGGACGTTGGGTCGCTTCAGGATCGTTCCTCTCGCTGCACCAGCACTGTAGGCGAGGTGCCGGAGCGGCTCGGGGAGGCGCGCTGCGCTCGGCGGAGCGCGCCCGCCCGGATCAGTCGAAGACCAGGTCGCCGTCCACGTCGCCGACGTCGCTCGTGTTCGCGGGGACCTCGCCCGAACTGATCTGCAGGGGGATCACCGCGCCGTCGACCGCGTCCTGGCCGGCGCTCGGGGTCGTCCAGACGACCGATCCGGCCGGGACGGTCGTGGAGTCGACGATCTCCTGGTGGCCCGCGGTGAAGCCGGCCGCCTGGAGGGTCGCGGTCGCCTCCTCGACGGTGCGGCCCGAGACGTCGGGCACCTCGGTGACCGAGGCCGCGCGCGAGGAGGAGGCGAGCATCGACGAGGGCGGGTCGATGAAGTCGTCGCCGCCGTACTTCGAGTCGAGCGCGGTCATGATCGGGCGGAAGATCGCGTGACGCGCCTGAGCGGCCTGGATGCTGCCCTTCTCGCCGGTGATCCTCACCTGGCGCAGGTTGATCTTCTCGCCGTCCTCGAAGCCGTTGATGCTGCCGACCCAGACGGCGAGCGAGGCGGAGCGGCTGGCGCCCGCGGTCCAGACGTCGGCGGCCTCGTCGGTGGTGCCGGTCTTGCCGATGTGCTCGATCCCGTCGTCGGGGTTCGAGGACACTCCCGTGCCGGACGTCATGACGCGCTGCATGGCGTACTGCATGCCGTGAGCGACCTCGGGCGAGACCGCGGGGGCGCAGTCCGCGGCGGGCACGGCCACCGGAGCGCCGTCGGCCCCCGTGATGCGGTCGATCACGATCGGGTCGCAGGCGACTCCGTCGTTCGCGATGCCCGCGTAGGCGCCGGCGACCGTGAGCGGGGCGATGGTGTTCGTCCCCAGCACGGTGGACGGGGTCGACCACAGCTCGGTGTTCGTCGCGGTGTGCATGCCGAACGCCTCGGCGGTCGTCCGGATGTCGCAGAGGTCGAGCTGGTGGGCCATGCCCATGAAGCCCGTGTTGATCGACCCCTGCGTCGCGGTGACGGCGCTCATCGACTCGCGGTTGTCGGAGGGGGCGTCGTTCTTCGGGCGGTAGAAGGGGACGGGGACCGTGACCCCGTCCTCGGCGATGTTGCACTTCTGCGGGTAGCTGCGGAAGCCGGAGGTCGGGGAGGGGAAGCTCTCGTTGAGGGTGTGGCCGGCGGTCAGCCAGTTGGCCAGGGTGAACACCTTGTAGGTGGAGCCCGTCTGGACACCGCGGTTGCCGCTCATCGCCTCGTCGACGTTGAGGTTCACGGCGCTCGTGCCGGGCGAGGCGGCCAGGACCTCGGGGTCCTGGCTGTAGACGGTGTTCTGGACCATCGAGAGCACTCGGCCGGTGCGGGCCTCGACGCTCGAGGCGGTCGCTCCCACCTCGAAGCGCGGGTCGGTCTGCGGGACGTAGGCGTTCAGAGCCGCCTGCGAGACCTGCTGGATGTCGAGGTCGAGCGTCGTGACGACGTCGTAGCCGCCGCGGCGGATCTTCGCGTAGCGCTCGTCGTCCGTCGCTCCGAAGACCTCGTCGTTGCGGAGCACGTTGAGCACGTAGTCGCAGAAGTACGCGGCGTTGCCGGCCGTGGTGCAGCCGGTGGAGGGCTGCGTGATGTTCGGCGTGATGGGCTCGGCGATCGCGGCGTCGTGGGTGGCCTGGTCGATCTTCCCGTACTTCAGCTCCTCGGTGAGGATGTAGTCGCGGCGCTCCTTCGTAGCGGCGTAGCCGTTGGCGGCGCCGTTCGCCTCGCTCGCCGAGTCGTCGAAGCGGAACTTCTCGGGGTTGTTGACGATGGCGAGGAGTGCGGCGGCCTGGGCGGTGGTGAGCTGGCTCGCGGGGATGCCGTAGTAGTAGTTCGCGGCGGCCTCGATGCCGTAGACGGTGCCGCCGAAGAGGGCGATGTTGAGGTAGCCGAGGAGGATGTCGTCCTTCGAGTACTCCTTCTCGAGTCCGATCGCGAGGCGCATCTCCTTGAGCTTGCGCTCGGGGGTGGGGGCCGTCGCCACCTTGTAGGCGGCGGCGCGCTCCGCCTCGTCGGCGATCGACTCCGCCTTCTGCACGAGCACGTTCTTGACGTACTGCTGCGTGATCGACGAGCCGCCCTGGAGGTCGTCGCCCGAGAGGGTGACCGCGAGCGCGCGGAGCGTGCCCTGGATGTCGATGCCGCCGTGCTCGTAGAAGCGCGGGTCCTCGCCGGCGACGGCCGCGTCCTTCGCGGTCTGCGCGACCTCGTCCCATCCGACCTCGACGCGGTTCTGGTCGTAGACGGAGGCGAGCAGGGTGGTGCCGTCGCCCGCGAAGACGTTGGTCCGCTGCATGGTCTGGCCGACGTCGATGTAGCCCGGCAGGTTCTGGAACATGCCGATCGTGTTGGTCGTCGCGAGACCGGTGAGCGCGAGCGCCGGGGTCACCCCGACCGTGATCAGGACGCCGGCCACGACGCTCATGCCGATGAACCCCATGACTGCCCGCAGCGACATCCCCAGCGGCCTGTCGGAGCGGCGGGACGCGGTGGGGAGAGCCATGGAGCAGAGGTCCTTCCGGCGCGGCGGGGCCGCGGGGTGTCGAGG
>NZ_JAMRYM010000101.1:0-11982 GCF_023743255.1 Rathayibacter rubneri
CCCCCGCCCCGCTCTCGAGCGCCCCTCTCGAGGCCGACCCGCTCCGCGCGAAGGTGCGCCAGCGCGGTGTCGGCCGCGGCTCCCGCCTGTGGCGCTGGGGCGGAGGGATCACCGCGATCGTCCTCGCCGTGATCGTGTTCATCGTCCCGTTCGTCTTCATCGTCCTCACCGCGTCCAAGACGCAGCAGGAGGCGTCGCTGCTGGGCTTCACGATGCCGACGCAGTGGAACTTCGTCGAGAACCTCCAGGAGGTCGTCTCGGCCCGGAACTTCGTGCTGCTGCGGGCCTTCGTGAACAGTGCGATCCTGACGATCGTCTCGGTCGCGGTCATGGTGGTCCTGGCCGCGATGGTCGGATACGTGCTGCAGCGCCGCCGCTCCAAGTGGAACCCGCTCGTCAACGGACTCGTCCTCGCCGGCCTCATCATCCCGCCGGCCGTCGTCCCGACGATCTGGGTGCTGCAGGGTCTGGAGCTCTTCAAGACCCTTCCCGGCCTGATCGCGGTGCACATCGCCTTCGGCCTCTCGTTCTGCATCCTCCTGTTCCGCGCGTTCGTCTCGACGATCCCGCGCGAGCTCGACGAGGCGGCGACGATCGACGGAGCGGGTCCGTTCCGCCTGTTCTTCACCGTGGTGCTGCCGCTGCTGAAGCCCGTCATCGTGACGGTGATCGTGGTGCAGGCGGTGACGGTGTTCAACGACTTCACCTACGCCCTGTACTTCCTTCCGGGCGACGAGAACGCGACCGTGCAGCTGACGCTGTACAACTTCTCCTCGCAGTCGGTGTCGTCGTGGAACCTCCTCTTCATGGACGTGCTGCTCATCACGATCCCGCCGCTGGTGATGTACATCTTCTTCAACCGCCAGATCGTGGCGGGCATGACCTCGGGAGCCGTGAAGGGGTGACCCCGCGCACGGCCGGGGAGATCCGCGCGCACGCGCGGGCGGTCTCCCCGGATCCGGCGCCCGGGCACGCCGCGTCGGCGGCCGGCACCGCCTGGCTCTACGGCCCGGCGCAGTTCGAGCTCGGCCTCCTCGAGCGGATCGTCGGCGAGGGACGGGCGGCGGGCCGCTTCGTCGACTACTCGGACGATCACGGCCGCCCGGACGGGCGGACCTCGTTCCGGCTCCGCGGCGCCGGTGCGGTGGAGCTGCTCCCGGGAGGCGGGTGGACGGTCGATGCGCTGGCCGTCTCCCTCCCCACCGGGTGGTCGGCGCTCGACGCCGGCGGGCGGGATCTCGTCGTCACGGTCAGGGCGGAGGGAGCCGCCGCCCTGGCGGTCCGCGACCCGGCCGGCTGGGAGGTCCTCGACGGGGACCGCTGGGTGCCGGCGCGCGCGCGACCCGGCGGCGCGACTCCTCCGCACCTCGACGACGAGCCCGTCGTGAGGCTGCCGCTGGTCGAGAGCGACGGACTGCTCGACGCGGGCCGCACCCTGCTCGGCCGCCCGGTGCTCACCTGCTCCGGCACCCCGCGTCTGGTCAGCGGGGAGTCGCGGGAGGAGGCGCTCTCGGACGCCGTGCCCGAGACGCGGCACGACCTCGTCGACCTGGGCGGCGGACGCTGGACCACGCGGCACCGGCTGGGCTTCCGCTTCCTCGCCGTGCACGACGCGGAGGTGACGGACGCCGCGGTGGACGCCTCGATCCGGCCGTCGCGAGGAGCGGCCGGTGCGTTCGCCTGCTCCGACGAGGGCCTGACTCGGATCGCCGCCGTCGCGTCGTGGACCCTGCGCACCTGCCTCCAGGGGCTCGTACTCGACGGGGTCAAGCGCGACCGCCTGCCGTGGATCGGCGATCAGGCGCTCGCCACCGCTGTGAACGCGTACACGGTCGCCGACCCGGGGATCGTGCGGGACGGTCTCGTCGCGCTGGGGCGGCAGCGCCGCGGGTACGTGAACGGGCTCGCCGACTACTCCCTCTGGTGGGTGATCGGACAGGGGTTCCTGCAGAACTTCTTCGGCGAGCGCGAGCACCTGGAGCGCGAGGCGGAGGGCGTCCACGCGTTCCTCGAGCGGCTCGCCGAGGAGGCGGGACCGGACGGCGTGCTGCGGCCCCGCAGACCGGGCGGCTTCTCGGAGGAGACCGGCCCGGTGCTGATCGACTGGGGTGTCGAACCCGAGCCGGGACGCGACTCGACCGCTCTGCAGGTGCTCTGGTTCTGGGCGCTCTCGACAGGGGCGGATCTCCTCTCCCGCGTCGGGCACTTCGGCGAGCGCCGCTGGCGGGACCTCGCCGCGACCCTCCGCTCGACGCTCGAGGAGCGGGCACGCGCGCTCGGCGCGTGGAGCCGGTACCTCGACGACCCCCAGGAGCACCCGGGTACACCTTGCGTCGACGACCCGCACACGTGCTTCCTCGGCCTGCTCGCCGGTGTGATCGAGCCGACGGAGCCGGTCGTCGCGGCGATCCGGACGGCCCGCCCGCGCACGCCCTGGATGGCGGCGTTCGCGCTCCGCGCTCTCGGGGCCGCGGGTCGTCGGCGCGAGGCGGTCGAACTGCTCCGCTCGCGCTGGACCCCGATGCTCGACGCGGGAGCGACGACCTTCTGGGAGGAGTTCCCCGGCGACGGCGAGCCCCTCGCCATGTACGGCCGGCCCTTCGGCAGGAGTCTCGCTCACGCCTGGGGAGCCGGCCCCGCCGCGCTGCTGCCCGAGCTCGTGCTGGGCGTCGCACCGCTCGCGGACGGCTGGTCCCGCATCGCGGTGGACCCGGAGCTCGGCGACCTCGAGTGGGCGGCCGCCGTCGTGCCGACCCCGTTCGGCGACCTCGTGGTCGCGGCCGACCGGGAGTCCGTGGTGGTGGACGTCCCCGACGGCGCGGTGCTGGTGGCCGACGGTCGCGAGACACCGGGGCCGGCGACGGTGGAGTGGACGCTCGGGCACTGACGTCATCCGCCGCTCCGGTCGGCCGGGTGGCGCTCCGTTCGCCGCGCGACGGCGTGCGGAGCACCGGGATCCGCGAGATCGGCGGGTCCGACCAGGCGGCGGAGCCAGGCCGGCCGGCGCGAGCGCTGCAGCGCTCGAGCCCAGCGGACGTCGGTGCGGGCCTCTCGGACGGGATCGACCGGACGGAGCTCCCCGGCCCGCCACTCCTCGATGAGGACGACGGACGCGGTGACGAGGTGCAGTCGCCGCGGCGGCTCGCGATCCGGGTGCGCGTGGCCGACGCGGGTCCGGAGCAGCTGCTCGAGGCGCTCCGGGTCGGGCGCCGACCAGGTGCTGACGCCGGTGAGCCCGCCGAGAAGCGGGAAGCGCTCGGTGACGTGGAGCGGAAGAGGTGAGGGGGAGGTCATCGTCGCCTTCGAGTAGCGGGTGGAGAGGGAGGATCGGATCCCCGGCGTCCGCAGGCGCCGGGGATCCGATCGGTCACGGGCGCGCGGGCTGCGAGGTCGAGCGGAGTCGACGGGCGAGGAGGAGCCCGCCGCCGGTCAGCAGGAGCACCCCCGCTCCGAGCGCTCCCGCTCCGCCGGCGACGCCCGTCGACGCGAGAGCGCCGGCTGAGGCGATCACCGTCGGGACCACTCCCACCGGCGGCACGACGACCCCGGCGCAGGACGCCGCCGCCTCGTCGGCGCACGGGTGGCCGACCGCGGTCGGCGCGAAGCCCGCCGGCAGAGCGTCGATCCGCGCGCGGTTCGGGATCGTCCAGGCGTCGACCCCGTCCGCCACGCGACCGGTGACCCGGAACGTCGTCGAGGCGCCCGGAGCCAGGCTCAGGCCCTCGACCGAGAGGTCGCTGCTCGCGGGGCCGCCGTCCTGCGAGAGCGTCACTCCCGACAGGTGGGCGAGCGTCGGCACGTCGACGAGGGTGAAGCCCTCGGCCGGGCGCGCTCCCGTGTTGCGGACGACGATCTCGAAGCCCGCGCGTCCTCCGTGCGCCACGGTGTCCTTCAGCGCCGTCTTCACGATCTCGAGTCGCCCCTCGACTCCGGGCACGGGGATCCGGGCGCAGGAGGACGTGGGGTCGTCGGCGCAGGGGTCCTCGACGACGGGCGGCTCGAAGCCCGGGGGCTGCTGCGTGATCGAGGCGCGGTTGGGCAGGGTGAGAGCGTCGTAGCCGTCGGCCACGCGCCCGCTGACGTGCAGGACGATCCGCCCTCCCGCCGGGATGCGGAGGCCCGTGACCGGCTCGGTGGCCGGCTGCGTCCCTCCGGCGCCGTTCTCGATCACGGCGTCGGCGAGGTGCTCGAGGGCCGGGACGTCCGTCACCGTCACCCCGCCGGCGTCGACGGTGCCGGAGTTGCCCACGACGACGTCGAAGCCGGCCGTGCCGCCGTGCTCGGCGGAGGGCTGGGACGCCGTCTTCCGCAGCCAGAGCCGCGCCTCGCCGACGGTGTGCGGCACGGTCGCGCACGGGTTCGCGTCGGTGCCGACGGTCGACTCCGACGGCTGGAACGGGGCTCCGGCGAGGCAGGCGGTGTTCACGAGCGCCCGGTCGCCGTCGCCCCCGACGTGCAGCACGACGTCGAAGAGGAGCTCGGCGACCGTGCCGACCGGCAGGGTGCCCGCGGCCCAGTCGATGCGCCCTGTCGCGGGATCGACCGACGCGGTGCCGTGGGAGGTCCGGATCGACGCCGCGTCGAGATCGGCGTCGTCGAGGACCCCCTCCTCGAGGTGGTCGACGACCGCCGCGTCGACGACGTCGCCCGTTCCGTCGGAGGTGAGGGCGACCCGGTAGGGCACCCGGCTGCCCGGCGCGAGCGGGACGTCGGACGGCACCGACGAGGTCTTGGCGATCGTGACGTGGGGACTCAGTGCTCCGAGCCCCGCCTCGGCGACCGCTCCGTCGGCCCCGTAGGACCAGTCGTCGATCGCGCGGAGATCGCCGTAGGACCCGTGGACGGAGTCGTTGGCGTTGGGCGCGCGACCGGCGCCGGAGTCGTCGCTGCGCCAGCGGTGCACGCCTCCGCGCGAATCGGCCCCCGCATCGCCGGAGACGGTCGGCGCGGTGACGGAGTAGCGCTCGGAGCTCGATCCCGCGAGGAGCGAGTCGTCCCAGTGCACGGAGGCGGGATCGCCGCCGCCGCCGCTCGAGCGCAGGATCGAGACGCCGCCGACCGAGGTCTCGGCGTCGACGCGGGTGAAGTGGAACTCGTTGGTGCGGCCGATCGAGGCGCGGAACCGGACGTCCGGATCGGCCGTGTCGACGGCGTCGCCGTGCGCGTCGAGGCCGTTCCAGTCGACCGAGAACGCACCGGGCTCGGCGAGGATCTCGGACAGGTGGACGTCGCGCTCCCCGTCGTAGGCGCCGTCGCCGTCGGCGTCGATGTCGACCGCCACCGTGCCGGGCTGGGTGCCCAGCACCCCGGTGAGCGTGCCGGCGTTCGACCCGGAACCGGCTCGGCGGTAGGCCAGCGACCCGATCGTCGGAGCCTCGTAGGCCGGCGCGATCGAGGCCGGCAGGTCGGCGGAGGGCGGATCGAGGAAGAGCCTGTACGTCTGCAGCCCGGCGACACCGGTGCTGCCGGACGGCTGCAGGTACTGCGCGCCGATCCCTCCCGCCTCGCTCGACTGCGGCATCGGCACGGAGAGGTACGAGGGGTCGGAGGAGCCGACCCGCACGTTGCCCTTGTTCGTCGCCTGCAGCGTGGACGCGACTCCGTCGTAGTCGCGCAGCGTCATGTCGTAGCGCGCACCCGTCTCGGTGACGGCGTGGAGGGTGAAGGAGGAGGCGCGCTGCTCCGGTCTCGCGTAGCTCTCGCGGGCACCGGACTGGATCCCGTACGACGTGGACCACACCCTGCCCGCGATCGCCGCGCCGGACGACGACGCGACCCCGACGCTCCAGACGAGGTTCACGGGGGTCGTCACGTCGTCGTCGGTGACGCTCACGCGGAACTCGCCCGTCCGCTCCGCGACGAAGGACCCGCCCGCCGATGTCGCGGGCGGGGCGCCCCGCGGGAACACCTGCGAGTCGAGCACCGAGCCGTCGGGCGCCGTGATCGCCGCCGTCCCGCCTCCCGTCTCGCCCTCACCCGATCCCGAGCCGCCCTTGAGCGGATGCAGATCGACCTGCAGCACCTCGCCGGCGCGGAGCCAGGCCGAGACCGTCGTGACCCCCTCGTTCGTCGCTCCGCCGTGCAGCAGGGTGTTCTCGATCGTGGTCCGCGGGGGGTCTCCCGCGGCCGCGGCGGGCAGCGCGAGCGCTCCCGAGCCCAGCAGCCCGCCGACGAGAGCGCAGCCCGTCGCCGTCGCGGCGACCCGTCGGCGACCCCTCCGACGGCCGGCCCGCCCCGATCGTTCCGTTCGACTCATCCGTAGTCCTCTCCTCAGCCGCTCGTGCGCATCCGCGCCGGCGACGGTCCGCTTCAGCCCCGTGGCAGGAGAGTAGTGACCATCCGAGTGTGGTGCGGGCGGCCCCCGGTGCGTCTGTGGACAACTCGCCGGAGCGCGGGAAGGGGAGGAGAGACGGCGGGTGCGGCCGGACCGGAGGATCGTCCAGGGCCGCACCCGATCCGCCCATTCCTGAACGGCCGCGCTCCTCCCTAGCCTCGGCAGCATGGGATCCACCGCCGCCTCCTCCCCGCTCCTGCCCGCGCCCGCCGAGGCCGCCGCCGTCCTCGCGGAGGGCGGCGCCGCCGTCTGGCAGACCGTGCTGACACTGCCCACCTCCGCGCCGGAGGAGCCGAGCCGACTGCCGATGTTCCTCGACCGCCGCGTCTACCAGGGCTCGAGCGGACGCGTGTACCCGCTGCCGTTCATCGACCGCATCGCCGCGGAGCCCGTCGATCGCGACTGGAGCGCCGTCGTGCTCGAGAACGAGTTCGTGCAGGTCGTCGTCCTGCCCGAGCTCGGCGGGCGGATCCACTCCGGCCACGACAAGACGACCGGATACGACTTCTTCTACCGCAACGGCGTGATCAAGCCCGCCCTCGTGGGCCTCGCCGGACCCTGGATCAGCGGCGGCGTCGAGTTCAACTGGCCGCAGCACCACCGCCCGGGCACCTTCCTCCCCACGCGGCACGAGATCGAGCGCGCCGAGGACGGCTCCGTCGTGGTGTGGTGCGGCGACCACGACCCGCTCAGCCGCATGAAGGGGCTGCACGGCGTGCGCCTGCGCCCGGGATCCAGCGTCGTCGAGCTCGACGTGCGCCTGCACAACCGCACCCGCGAGCGCCGCACGTTCCTCTGGTGGGCCAACGTGGCCGCGCGGGTGCACGACGACTACCAGTCCTTCTTCCCGCGCGACGTGCAGCACGTCGCCGACCACGCGCGCCGGGCGATCACCGCGTTCCCCGCGGCCGACCGCCCCTACTACGGCGTCGACTACCCGGCGAGGGCCGCCGACGAGCCCGGGGCCGACCGCCTCGACTTCTACCGCAACATCCCCGTCCCCACCTCCTACATGGTGCTGCGCACCGAGGACTCGTTCTTCGGCGGCTACGACCACCGGGCGGGAGCGGGCTTCGTGCACTGGGCCGACCGCCGCTTCGCCCCCGGGAAGAAGCAGTGGACCTGGGGCGACGCACCCTTCGGCCACGCCTGGGACGCGCAGCTGACCGACGAGGACGGACCCTACGTGGAGCTGATGGCGGGCGTCTTCACCGACAACCAGCCCGACTTCTCGTGGCTGATGCCCGGCGAGACGAAGACCTTCTCGCAGTACTGGTTCCCGATCAGCGGCATCGGCGTGGCGCACCAGGCCACCCGCGAGACCGCCGTGCACCTGGACGTCGAGGGCGGCCGGATCCGGATCGGAGTGGCGGTCACCCGGTCGCACCCCGGCGCCGTCGTCGAGCTGCACGCGGCGGGCACCGTGCTCGAGTCCTGGACCGTCGATCTCGCCCCCGGCGTCCCGCTCGTGGCCGACGTCCCCACCTCGCGCCGAGGGCCCGAGGGCCTCGCGCTGATCGTCCGCGCCGAGGGCGCGACCCTGCTCGCCTACGAGGTCCCGGAGCCGGCTCACCAGGAGGAGCCCGCGACGGCGACCGAGCCCCCGTCACCGCGGGAGGCCGCGTCCGTCGACGAACTGCATCTGATCGGCGTCCACCTCGCGCAGTACCGGCACCCGACCCGCTCCCCGCTGCCCTACTGGAGGGAGGCGCTGCGCCGGGATCCCGGACACGCGCAGGTCCACCTCGCCCTCGCCGACCACGCCCACCGACGCGGCGAGTACACCGAGGCGCTGGAGCACTGCGACGCCGCGCTCCGCCGACTCACCGCGCTGAACGGCAACCCGGCCGACACCGAGGCGATGCACCTGCGCGGACTCGTCCTGGTGCGCCTCGGACGACTCCGCGAGGCCGCCGCCGCCTTCGGCAAGGCCGCCTGGGACGGCAAGTGGGCGCACGCCGCGCTCGTCGAGAGCGCGTGCCTGCTCGCCTCGGCGGGCGATCACTCCGCCGCCCTCGACGACCTGCGCACCGCCCTCCGCCTCGACACCGACGACCTGCGCGCCCGCGCCCTCGCGACCGTGTGCCTGCGCGCCCTCGGTCGCGACGACGACTCGACGCGACTGCTCCGCGAGACGCTGCGCACGGATCCGCTCGATCAGCTCGCCCGCACCCTCGACGGCCGCGACCCCGAGGACCCCTTCGAGCGGATCGACGTGGCGCTCGACCTCGCGTCGTTCGGAGAGGCGGCCGAGGCGGAGCGACTGCTCGCGTCGGTCCTGCACGGGGCGCCGGCACCGGAGGGAGCCGGCAGCGCCGCGGCGATCGCCGGCTACCTGCTCGGCCACGTCCTCGAGCGGCGCGGGCTCGCCGACGAGGCGGCCCTCGCGCGCCGGGACGCCTCGGCGGCCGACGCCGTGCGCGCCTTCCCCGCGGGCCTCGATGCGCACGACGCGCTCACCGCGGCGATCGCGGCGGATCCCTCCGACACCCGCGCGCGCTCGCTGCTCGGCATGCTCCTCTACGACGCCGGCCGCCAAAGCGAAGCGGCCGAGCAGTGGCGCCGCGCGATCGAGGGCGGCAGCACCGACGCGGTCACCCACCGCAACGCGGGGCTCTCGGCCTGCAACGACGCGCACGACGACGCCGCCGCGTGGGCGTCGTACCTCCGCGCGCGGGAGCTCGCCCCCGACGACGCGCGGATCCTCTACGAGCTCGATCAGCTCGCCGCCCGCCTCGGGCACGAGGACCGGCTCGACCGGCTCGAACGCGAGCTGCCCCTCGTGCTCTCGCGCGACGACCTCACGGTCGGCTACGCCGAGCTGCTGACCTCGGCGGGCCGGGCGGCGGAGGCGCTGAGCCTGCTCGAATCGCGGCGCTTCCAGCCCTGGGAGGGAGGGGAAGGACGTGCCCTGGCCGCCTGGGACGCCGCCCGCGCCGCCCTCGGCCTGCCGCTGGGCACTCCCCCGGCGAGCCTCGGCGAGGCACGACCGGAGTTCACCGCGCCGGCCGCCGTGCGCGAGGACGGCTCGACCGACTACTTCGCGACGAGCCTGCCCGAGCTGCTGCTGTTCCACCGCGAGTGAGGGGGAGGCGCCGCGCGGGCGCTACTCCCCCGTGAACAGCGCGTTGCACTCGAGCTGCAGGGCGACGTCGTCCCACATCGGGTGCTGCGGAGCGGCGTTGGAGCAGACGATCGAGCCCCACGCGCCCACGCGCCGCGACTCCGTCATCGCGAGCCGGCAGTACTCGGCACCGATCGGCCCCTCCTCGAAGCGCCCCTCGAGCGGCGTGTAGCCGACCCAGCCCTCGCCGAAGACGAGGGGAACGCCCCGCATCGCGGCGTGGTCGGCCGCGACCGCGATCCACTGGCGCAGCGTCGAGCGCATCTCGAGGTGATGCCGGTCGTAGTGCTCCTCGAGCCAGCGGTCGATCGCGGAGGCGTCGCCCCAGTCGTGCGCGTAGATCTCGCCCCGGCCGACGATCGTCGCCGTCAGCTTCCACTGCGACTCGGGCGGCAGCGTCCATTCCGCGATCGGAGGGGCCCCGAGCAGCAGGAAGGCCCGCTCGGCGCGCTCCTGCTCGAACCCCTCGAGCGGCCCGCGCAGGCCGAACTCGCGGATCATCTCGTTGAGCACCCCGTAGATGTAGGGGTGCAGCGCCAGCACGTCCGAGTTCCACGGGATCCCGCGCATGCCGCCCACGGGCACGTGCGCGTAGTTCACGGCGCACGGCATGCCCGGTGCGAGCTCGTGGAACCGGTCGATGCCCCGGGTCAGTCGCGGAGTGAGCGCGACGGTCGCCGCGTCGATGTCGGCGAGGTCGACGTCGAGCCCCTCGGTCAGGTGGCCGGCCTGCACCTCGTTGTGCAGCTCGACGTAGGCGATGCGGTCGTCGAGCCCGTGCTCGGCGGCGAACGCGACGAGGGCGGCCTGCGCCTCGGCGAGCCGCACGGCGCGATCCTCCGGGTCGACCGCCATCAGGGCGTCGAACCAGTCGCGCTCGAGGGCGAAGGAGGAGGACTGCTGGTACTCCCACGACGACACGATCACGAAGACGCCGTGCCGGCGGGCGGCCTCGAGCAGTGCGAGCAGGTGCGCTCGGCCGTCGATCACCGTCTCCGCCTTCACGTCGTACCAGCGCACGCGCTGCGCGTAGTCGCCGCCGAGCGGGCCGAGCCGCAGCGCGCTCGTGTCGAGTCCCGAGCCGAAGAGGAGGAACGGCATCGCGCAGATGCGGATCGTGTTGTACCCGCGCTCGACGGCACCCGCGAAGGCCGCGTCGAGGTCCTCGAACGGCTCGCCCGGGCCGGTGCGGACGTACCAGGAGAAGTCCCAGAGCGTGATCGTGAGCTTCTCGGGCAGGTGGGCGGGCAGCGGGACCGGGGAGTAGCGGGAGTCGGGGTGCAGGGCGGAGCTCGGAGCCGTCATGGCGCCAGCCTAGGCAGCGGTCCGCGCCGATCCCATGGCGGATCGGACGGGCCCTGCTGGACGATCCTCCGGTGCTCCTACACTCGGTTCCGTGACGATGACGGACGGGTTCCTCGGGCAGAGACTGCGGGTCCTCCCGGCTCCACTGGTGCAGCGGGCGCTGACCGAGCCGATCACCGACCGGCTCCTCGTGACGGATGCTGGACACTTCCCGCACGCGCTCGCGCACAGCCGCAGCAGGCCGAACGGCGCGGAGGAGGCGATCGTCATCCTCTGCACGGCCGGTCGCGGAGGGGTCCGCACGGGCGAGGCGACGTTCCCCGTGACCGCCGGCCAGGCCGTCGTCGTGCCGGCCGGCAGGCCCCACCGCTACGGGGCCGACCCCGCCGACCCGTGGTCGATCTGGTGGCTGCACGTGCGGGGAGCGGACGCGCCGGCCCTCGTCCGGGCCGTGCTCGGCGACTCCTCCTCCCCGGTCGTCCCCGTGGGGGACGCCTTCGCCGCCAAGGCCCTGATCGAGCAGGCGGTCCTCGCGCTCGAGCGCGACGAGACCGCCTCGAGCCTGTACCGGGCGAGCGGAGCCGCGTTCCACCTCCTCGCGCAGCTCGCCGCCGACCGCTCCCGCGGACCCGTCGAGTCCGGCGACCGCATCCGCCTGGCGCAGGAGCACCTCCGCGAGCACTTCGCCTCGCCGACGAGCCTCACCGAGCTCGCCGCCCTCGCCGGCCTCAGCCCCTCGCACTTCTCTGCCCTGTTCACCCGCGCGACCGGACTCGGCGCGGTCGAGTACGTGAAGCGGCTGCGCAGTGCGCGCGCCCGCGAGCTCCTCGTCACGACCGACGACTCCGTCGCCGAGATCGCCCGCGCGGTCGGCTACTCCGACGCCTTCTACTTCTCGCGCCAGTTCCGCGCCGTCACCGGCACGAGCCCGTCGCAGTACCGGGCGGACTACCGCGCCCAGGAGTGACGCGTCCAGGAGTGACGCGTCCCCGCCGAGGGGACATCGATCCCCAGCACCTGGACATCGCGCGCCCGCGGTCCTAGCCTGCCCGCATCGGCGTTCCCGCCGTCGCGGTCGGAGAAGCGGACCGCTCGATCCGTCTTCGGCTCCGCCCGCACCCCGAGTGCAAAGGAGCACCTCGTGAACAAACGCCATCTCCTCGCAGCGACCGCAGCCGTCGCCGCCACCGCCCTCGGTCTCGCCCCCTCCGTGCAGGCC
>NZ_JAMRYM010000102.1:0-11580 GCF_023743255.1 Rathayibacter rubneri
GGACTGCAGAGGGTGGGACTGCAGAGGGTGCGACTGCAGAGGGTGCGCGGCGTCCTCCCTCAGCTCGACGATCGCCGCGGCGACCCGCGAGACGAGATCCGCCGGCAGCTCGCGTCCCCACGGCAGCGCGACCGTGTCCTTGCCCGTGCGCAGCGGCGCGAGCTCGTGCTCGAGCTCGGGCGAGAGCCGCGGCACCGGATGCAGTCCCACGTGCGTCTTCCAGCCGGCCCAGTGGATCGCGTAGCGGCCGCCCAGCATCACGGCCGGCATGCCGTAGCGGATCCGCTCCTCGGCCCCGGGCACCGCGGCGAGGATCAGCCGCCGCACCTCCTCGAGCCGCTCCCGTCGCTCCGGCGGGAACGCGGACAGGTACTCCTCGACGGTGACGGCGGCGGCGCTCATGACGGCATTCTGCTCCTCGCCTGCCAGGATCGGGAGCATGGTCTCCGAACCTCTCGACCCCCGGGTCCTCGCCGCTCTCGACGCCCTCGTCACACCCGCCCTCGTGCTGGAGGAGGCGGTCCTCGACCGCAACATCGCCGCGACCGCCGCCCGGGCCCGTGATCGCGGCCTGGCGCTGCGCCCGCACGCCAAGACGCACAAGTCGCTCGAGATCGCCCGGCGCCAGCTGGCCGCGGGCGCGGTCGGGCTCACGGTCGCCACGGTGTCCGAGGCGGAGGTCTTCGCCGCGGGCGGCTGCGACGACCTGTTCATCGCGTACCCGCTGTGGCTCGACGCCGAGCGGGCCGGACGGCTGCGCCGGGTCCTGCGCACCGCGCGCGTGCGCATCGGGGTCGACTCCGCGGCCTCGGCCGAGCCCAGCGGAGCGACCGAGGCCGCGGAGTAGCACGAGGCCCGGGAAGGCGGACCCGTCGGCAGCCCCCGCTGCCGGGTCGGCCGCCGTCAGAGCTTCAGCCGCACCGCCGTCTCGAGCGCGGCCTCGATGCTGAGCCGCCAGCCCTGCGCGAGGCGCTCCTTCGTGCCGGAGTAGAGGCTCGCACCGTCGACCAGGTTGCTCGAGCAGGCGCAGACCATGCCCGCTCGGAGCCCGCGGAGCCGGGCGACGACGTACAGCGCGCTCGACTCCATCTCGACGTTGAGGATCCCGTGGCGCTCGAGCGTCGCGATCCACTCCGGGGTCTCGGCGTAGAAGGCGTCGTCGCTCGCGTTGATCCCCGAGTGCACGGGCACGCCCTCGCGCTCGGCGATCCCGCGGGTCGCCTCGAGCAGTGCCGAGGTGAGGGCGAGGTCGGGCACGGCGGGGAAGCCCGGATGCGCGTACGCGGCACTCGTGCCGTCGTTGCGCAGCGTCCCCTCGCTCACGAGCAGCGCGCCGGGCTCGATGCCGGGCTGCGTCGCGGCCGAGCTGCCGACCCGGATGACGGAGGTCACTCCGACCCGCGCGAGCTCCTCCACCGCGATGGCGGTCGAGGGGCAGCCCATGCCGGTGCTGGTCGCGGTGATCGGGTGGCCCTTGTAGGTCCCGGTCATCGTGAGGTGCTCGCGGTTGTGCGCGACCTCGCGCACGTCGTCGAGGAACTCGGCGATCATCGGGACTCGGAACGGATCGCCCGGCAGGAGGGCCACGGTCGACACCTCTCCCGGTGCGACTCCGATGTGGTACTGGCGCTCGCCGATCCCGGCTGCGCTCTTGTCGACGGTGCTCATGCCGCCGACCCTACGCAGGCGCTGTTTCGGCGCGGTTACCCGCTCCGGTGCGATCGCGCGGGAGTCACGCCCGGACGTCGACGAGCGTGCGCCCGCGCACCGTCCCCGCGAGGACGTCCTCGGCGATGTCGAGGGCGCCGCTCAGCGAGACCGTCGTCGTGAGCTCGTCGAGCAGCTCGAGGTCGAGGTCGTGCGCGAGGCGCCGCCAGGCCTCCTCGCGGAGCTTCCTCGGCGCCTCGACCGAGTTGACCCCCGCCAGCGTCACTCCGCGCAGGATGAACGGCATCACGGTGGTCGGCAGGTCGGCGCCCTGCGCCAGCCCGCAGGCGGCCACGGCGCCGCCCCACCGGGTCTGCGCGAGCACGTTCGCGAGCGTGTGCGATCCGACGGAGTCGACGGCGCCCGCCCAGCGCTCGGACTGCAGCGGCTTGCCCGCGTCCTGCAGCCCGGCACGATCGACGACCTCCGCGGCGCCGAGACGGCGCAGGAAGTCGCCCTGCTCGACGGAGCGGCCCGAGGACGCGACGACCTCGTGGCCCAGCCGCGCGAGCAGCGCGACGGCGATCGAGCCCACTCCGCCCGCCGCTCCCGTCACGAGCACGGGACCCCCGCCGGGTCGGAGGCCGTGCTTCTCGAGCGCGAGCACCGCGAGCATCGCGGTGAAGCCGGCGGTGCCGATCGCCCCGGCGCGCGCCGAGGAGATCGCTCCCGGCAGTCGCAGGAGCGAGGCGGAGTCGACGCGGGCGCGCTCGGCGAGCCCCCCGTCGACGCGCTCGCCGAGCCCGGCGCCGTTCAGCACCACGCGGTCGCCGGAGTCGAAGCGCTCGGCCGCCGCGCCGTCGGCGTACTCGACGGTGCCGACGAGGTCGATCCCGGCGACCAGCGGCGGGCGCCGGACGATGCCGGGACGGCCCGCGAGCGCGAGGGCGTCCTTGTAGTTCACGCTCGAGTACTCGACGGCGACCACCACGTCGCCGTGGGACCGATCGGGTTCGTCGCGCTCGACGAGCGAGGCGCGGTTCGGGACGGCGGTGTCGGAGGAGTCCTGCTGCTCGACGACGATGGCTCGGAACATGCGCCCACGCTACGCCCGGGAGGGCGTCTCCGTCCCTCCCGGTCCGCTGCTCAGTTCAGCGCCCGCGTCCCCTCGGGCAGCGCACCGCCGGAGTAGAGGGCGCTCGCCGCGTCCTGCAGGGCGGTCAGCGCGACGCGCTGCGTCCACGGGCCGTACGAGATGCGGGCGACGCCCAGCTCCTCGAAGCGGGCGGGGGACTGCGACCCCGGAACGCCGATCACGCTGATCCGCTGCCGTCCGAGCGCGGCGACGAGCGCCTCGATCTCGGCGTCCTGCAGCAGGCCGGGCACGAAGAAGCAGGTCGCGCCGGCATCGAGGTAGGCGCGGCCGCGCTCGACGGCGTCCGCGAGGACCTCGGAGCGGTCGCGGTCGCCCGCGCGCAGGAACACGTCGGTGCGCGCGTTCAGGGCGAAGGGCACCGCCTCCTCCTCCGCGGCCACGACGGCCTTCTCGACGGCGCGCAGCGCCTCGGCGAGCGGCTTCGCCTGGTCCTCGAGGTTCGCGCCGACGACGCCGACCTCGATCGCGCGGCGGACGGTCTCGCCCGCGTCGCCGTAGCCGGCCTCGAGGTCGGCCGAGACCGGCACCTCGACCGCGGCGACGATGCGGGCGATCATGCCGAGGTGCAGATCCAGCGGGATCCGCTCGCCGTCCTCATAGCCGAACGTCGCGGCGATGGAGTGGCTCGCGGTCGCGAGGGCGCGGGTGGCGGGCAGGGCGGCGATCGTGGACGCCGAGACCGCGTCCCAGACGTTCACCACGCTCAGCAGCCCGGGGTCGGTGTGGAGGTCGACGAGGGTGCGTCCGCGCGCTTCGATGCTCATGCCCCGACCCTAGGGTCTCCCCGGTGCCTCGCGCAGGCGAGCCCGTCGCACTCCCCGCACACCACCAGCTGGGCGCGGCAGGCGGGATCGGAGCAGTTGCGCATCCGGCTCGTTGGGGCGGCGCACCCGGCGCAGCGCCCGATCACCTCGGCGTCGGGCGAGAAGGTCAGCGACCCGCGGCCGTCGAAGACGTAGAGGGCTCCCCGCCAGAGCCCGGAGTCGCGTCGCGCCTCGCCGTACCGGGCGATCCCGCCGTCGAGCTGGTACACCTCGCCGAAGCCGCGCGCGGTCATCAGGCTCGAGAGCACCTCGCAGCGGATGCCTCCGGTGCAGTACGTGACGACGGGGCGGCCCTTGAGGTGGTCGTAGACGCCGGAGTCGAGCTGCTCGACGAAGTCGCGCGTGCTCGCGACGCTGGGCACCACGGCGCCGTCGAAGCGGCCGATCGCGGCCTCGAAGGCGTTGCGTCCGTCGAAGAAGACCACGTCGTCGCGCTCGGCGACGAGTGCGTCGAGCTCGTCGGGCTGCAGCTTGACGCCGGTCCCCACGACGCCGTGCTCGTCGACGCGGAGCTCGTCCGGAGCGCCGAACGAGACGATCTCGTCGCGCACCTTGACCGAGAGTCCGGGGAAGTCGGCGCTCGCGCCGTCCTCGTCCAGGCCGGACCCCTCGCTCCACTTCGCGTCCAGGCCGCGGAACGCCGGGTGCTCCTTCGTCCGGCGGAGGTAGCGCTTGAGCGCGCCCATCTCGCCGCCGAGGGTGCCGTTCAGCCCGTCCTTCGAGACGAGCAGCCGCCCGCGCAGGCCCAGCGACTCGCACAGCTCGCGCTGCCAGAGCCGGATCGCCTCGGGGTCGGCGAGCGGCACGAAGCGGTAGAACAGCAGGATCTTCGGCAGCACCGGCACATCCTACGAGGGTGCGGCCGCTCGGGAAACGGCCCCGCAACACGGCTGTGGCAGCATCGGCGGGTGACCGACGCCCCCACCACCCTGCCGCACTCCCGGATCGAGGACGTCTTCGGGCTGGTGACCGGGGCGTTCGTCGTCTCGCTGGGCCTGTTCCTCCTGCGGGCGAGCGAGGCCGTGACCGGCGGCACCGCGGGGCTGGCCCTGCTGCTGGGCTATCCGCTGCCGATCCCGTTCGGCGTGATCCTCGTCGTCGTCAACATCCCGTTCCTCGCGCTGTCGCTGTGGAAGAAGGGCTGGCGCTTCACCCTGCGCACGATGTTCTCGATCGTGCTCGTCTCGGTGCTGGCGGGACTGCACCCGCTCGCGTTCGGCACGCTGAGCATCGAGCCGGTCTACGGAGTGCTCACGGGCGACGTGCTCGCGGGCATCGGCCTGCTGATCCTGTTCCGGCACGGCTCGAGCCTGGGCGGCTTCAGCATCGTCGCCCTGATCGCGCAGGAGCGGCTCGGCTCGCGGGCAGGCTACGTGATGATGGCGCTCGACGCCTGCGTCGTCGTCGCCGCGCTGCTCGTGGTGCCGCCGGTGAACGTGCTGATCTCGGCGGCCGGCGTCGTGGTGCTCAACCTCGTTCTCGCGTTCAACCACCGGCCCGGCCGCTATCTCGGCTCCTGAGCAGCTGCTCCGCAAGCCCTGGCCCTCGTCGCGTGCGTTCGTACCCTGGAGAGGGCCCGCGATCGCGGGTCGCCCCGTCCGAACGGAGAACCCGATGTCCGACTGGAACTACGACCCCTACGCCCGCCTCGGGGAGGTGCCGTCCTTCACCCTCACCAGCGACGACATCACCGACGGCGCCCCGATGGCCGCCCGCCACTACGGCGAGGGCTCGGGCGGCGAGGACGTCTCTCCGCACCTCGCCTGGTCGGGAGTGCCCGAGGGCACGAAGAGCTTCGCGGTGACCGTGTTCGACCCGGACGCGCCGACGGGCTCGGGCTTCTGGCACTGGGCGCTCTACAACCTGCCCGCCGACACGACCGAGCTGCCGACGGGAGCGGGGGCGGCCGGCTTCGAGCTGCTGCCGCCCGGCGCGCAGACCCTGCCGAACGAGATGCGGCTGCGCCAGTTCATCGGAGCGGCGCCGCCCGACCGCGAGCACCGCTACTTCTTCGTCGTGCACGCCCTCGACGTGGAGCGCCTCGACCTCGATCCGGAGTCGACGCCCGCGATCCTGGGCTTCAACGTCCACTTCCACACCCTCGGCCGCGCGCAGATCGTCACCACGGCGACGCCGGACGGCGCGAAGGGCTGACGACCCGTTCCGGGCCCGACGGGGGAGGCGCCGCGCTCAGCCGAAGAGCGTGCGCGCCTCCTCGTACCGGGAGTCCGGCACGGTCTTGAGGGTGCCGAGGGCCTCGGCGAAGTCGACGTGGTAGATGTCGGTGCCGCGCAGCGCCACCATGCGGCCCCAGTGCTCGGCGACGACGGAGTCGATCGCGGCCATGCCCAGGCGGGTCGCGAGGACGCGGTCGAACGCGGTCGGCGTTCCTCCGCGCTGGATGTGACCGAGGGTCGTGGCGCGGGTCTCGATGCCCGTGCGCTCCTCGATCATGGGGGCGAGCATCTCGCCGATGCCCCCCAGGCGCGGGCGGCCGAAGGCGTCGAGGCCGCGCTCGGAGTGGGCGTCGTCCATCGTGTCGAGCGAGAAGCCCTCGGCGACGACGACGAGCGGCGCACGACCGCGATCCTGTGCGCTCTGCACCCACTCGACGATCTGGTCGATCGAGGTGCGCTTCTCGGGGATGAGGATGACGTGCGCGCCGGCGGCCATGCCGGAGTGCAGGGCGATCCAGCCGACGTGGCGGCCCATGACCTCGGCGACCATGCAGCGGCCGTGCGAGTCGCCGGTGGTGCGGAGGCGGTCCATCGCGTCGGTCGCGATGCCGACGGCGGTGTCGAAGCCGAAGGTGTAGTCGGTGGCGCCGAGGTCGTTGTCGATGGTCTTGGGGACGCCGACGATCTTGAGGCCCGCGTCGGTCAGGCGCTTCGCCGCGGCGAGCGTGCCCTCTCCGCCGATCGCGATGATCGAGTCGATGCCGTTGCGCTCCATCATCGCGGCGATCTTCTCGGGGCCGCCGTTCTCGCCCTCGAAGGGGTTCGTCCGGCTCGTGCCGAGGATCGTGCCGCCCTGCTTCGCGATGCCCTGGATGTCGGAGCGCTCGAGCGGCATGAGGTCGCCCTCGACCACTCCCCGCCAGCCGCCGCGGAAGCCCACGAACTCCTGGTCGTACACCTTGATGCCCTTGTAGACGGCACCGCGGATGACGGCGTTGAGGCCGGGGCAGTCGCCCCCGGAGGTCAGGATCCCGATCTTCACCCGCTCAGAGTAGAGGACGCCGGAGTCCGCGGCGCACCCGCGGGGCGGAGGGAGGCCCGGCCGCCGGTCCGGACACGACGACGGGCCCCTCCTCGCCGCCTCGAGGAAGGGCCCGTCGTCGTGCGGGGACGGTGGACTAGCCGGCCGAGCTCGCGTTGAGCTCGCCGTTGACTCCGTTCGGGAAGAACCCGCCCTTGGTGGTCGCCTTCGGGTTCAGGTAGACGATGTTCAGCACCTGGCCGGGGCTGCGGCTGAACGCGATGCCGTTGGCGTCGGTCGGCTGGATGTTCGCCGCACCGTTCACCTTGATGCCCTGGTCGAGGTCGGTCGCCGCGCCGTCGAGGGAGTCGCGGGCGTCCGAGAGCTTGCCCGCGGCGACGTCGAGCCCGAGCGCGTAGAGCGACGAGCGGATGGTGCCCGCGTGGTAGGCCTCGACCGCGAGGATGCCGGCGGCCGCCTCGAGGTACGTCGGCGAGTCGATCAGGGGAGCGGCGCCCTTGTACGCCGTGACTCCGACATCCTCGAACACGAACGCGCCGAGCAGGAAGTTCTGCTCGTTCAGGAACGGGTCGAAGGTCCCTCCGGGAGCGATCAGTCCGGCCGCCGCGGCGGCGGCGTTGAAGCTCGCCTGGAGGTTGATCGCGGGCCGCGCGACGGCCGAGGTGCCGATGGCCTTGCGGAGGAACTTCACGTGCGCCCGCTCGTCCTGGGCGATCTCGGTCGCGACCGACTTCAGCCACGGGGTCTTGAACGGCACCGCGCGACCGCCGGTGACGGAACCGGGGGTGCCGACGCCGGTGGCGTCGGCGGCGTCCAGGCCCCGGCCGGTGACGGCGCGGAGGTAGAACTCGGCCTCGAGGTACTCGAGGTTGAGGGCGAAGTTCAGGATCGAGCCGTCGCTCGGTCCGCCGGGCGCCTGGTCGGCAGCGGCGGCGGAGGGGGCGGCGGCCAGGGCGGCCGCGCCGATGCCGAGGCCGGCGACGCCGGTGGCCTCGAAGAAGCGGCGACGGTCCAGAGCGGTCTCGGAGCTCCTGACGATCGCCTTGCGGATGAAGGTCGTGTCGAACATGTGCGCATCTCCAGTGATAGGCGGATGCCGGACGACTGAACGCCGTCGCGACAGCGCGAAGCTACGCCCGTGAAGACGCCCCTGACCAGCGGAATCGGCGAGAAACATCTGCGCATGTGGTCATCGGTCCTGGACCAATCCGGGCGTCGCGCCGGCTCCGAAGAGTCAGTGCTGGAGGGCTGTCGCCGGCCCCGCCGCCGAGCTCGTCCGGCGGTGTCGGAGGGCGCGATTAGCATCGCTGCGTGACGTCCGCCCCTCCTCCTCCCGTGCCCGCTCGGGCGACGGTCTACGCGCCCGCCGTGCCGGTGAGCCTCGCACTCACCGTCCGCACGCTGCTGCGCGGTACGGGCGACCCCACGATGCTGATCGACGCCTCCGGCTTCTGGAAGGCGTTCCGCACGCCCCGCGGCGCGGGCACCCTGCATCTCGTGCAGGCGGTCGACGGCTCCGTGCGCGCACGGGCGTGGGGCGAGGGCGCGGAGTGGCTGATCGCGCAGGTGCCCGAGCTCCTGGGGCACGGCGACGACTGGAGCGGCCTCGATCTCTCCTCGCACCGGCCCCTGGCCGACGTGCTGCGCCGGGTCGAGGGCCTGCGGCTCGCCCGTGCCGGGCTGGTCTTCGAGATGCTGGCGCCCTCGATCCTCGAGCAGAAGGTGACGAGCACCGAGGCGTGGCGGGCGTACCGGGCGCTGGTCCGCCGGTACGGCGATCCGGCCCCCGGCCCGGTGCCCGTGCCCCTGCACGTCGCGCCGACGGCGGAGCAGTGGCGCCGCATCCCGTCGTGGGAGTGGCACCGGGCGGGAGTGGATCCGCGCCGCTCGCGCACCCTGCTCACGGCCGCGCTCGTCGCTCCCGGCCTCGAGCGCACGCTGGCCTTCGGCCGCGGCGGCGCGGAGGTCGAGTCGCGGCTGCGCTCGGTGCCCGGGATCGGCGCGTGGACCGCCTCCGAGGTGATGATGCGCGCGCACGGCGATCCGGACGCGGTGAGCGTGGGCGACTACCACCTCGCCGCGGCAGTGGGCTTCGCGCTGACCGGCCGCCTCGGAGTCGACGACGACGGCATGCTCGAGCTGCTCGAGCCGTGGCGCGGGCACCGGCAGCGGATCATCCGGCTGATCGGCTGCAGCGGCGCGCGGAAGCCGCGCCACGGGCCGCGGATGACCATCCAGGACCACCGGTGGCACTGACGGCGTGAGATCCCGCGCGTCCGACGACCGGGCGCGTCCAGGATCAGGCCCCCAGCTCCTCCATCACCGCCATCGCCGCGTTGTGGCCGCCGAGTCCCGAGACGCCGCCACCCCGGCGTGCTCCCGCGCCGCAGACGAGCACGCGCGGATGCGCGGTCGCGACTCCCCAGCGCTGCGCCGGGGTGTCCAGCGGCTCGTCGTCCTCGGCGAACGGCCACGAGAGCGGTCCGTGGAAGATGCTGCCGCCCGGCAGGCCCAGGCTCTCCTCGAGATCGTGCGTCGTGCGCGTCTCGAGGCAGGGGGCGCCGTCGGCGTCGAGGAGGATCAGGTCGCGGATCGGCTCGGCGAGCACCGAGTCGATCGAGTCGAGGATCTCCTCCTGCAGCCGCTCCCTGGTCGACGCGTTGTTCTCGGCGGTCAGCCAGCGGTCGGGGGTGTGCAGGGCGAAGACGGTGAGGGTGTGCGCTCCGGAGGCGGCCAGCTCGGGCGAGAGGATCGTCGGGTCGGTCAGCGAGTGGCAGTAGATCTCGCACGGGATCGGGGTGGGCGTGCGGCCCTTCCCCGCCGCCCGGAAGGCCGACTCCAGGGCGTCCCAGCCCTCGTTCACGTGGAACGTGCCGCCGAAGGCCGCCTCCGGCGAGACGCTCTCGTCGCGCAGTCGCGGCAGGCGCCGCAGCACGAGGTTGATCTTGACCTGCGCGCCCTCCGGCCGACGGCCGCCGACGCCCGACCCGCCGTCCATCAGCCGGTCGAGGACGAACGGCGCCACGTTCGAGAGCACGAACCGCGCGCGGACCCGGCGGCTGCGCGGGCCCCGGCGGTAGACGACGTCGGCGTCGGCGCCGATCGCGGTCACCTCCGCCCCGGTCAGGATCCGGGCCCCGGCGTCGCGGGCCGCGCGGTCCAGGACGCCCGAGACCGAGCCCATGCCGCCGACCGGGACGTCCCAGTCGCCCGTCCCGCCGCCGATCACGTGGTAGAGCAGGCAGCGGTTCTGGGCGAGGTCGGCATCGGCCGCGCCGGCGAAGGTGCCGATCAGGGCGTCCGTCAGCAGGACGCCGCGCGCGAGGTCGTTCTCGACGCTCCGCTGGATCGCCTCCCCGATCGGGCGCTCGACGAGCGCGCTCCAGACGGAGTCGTCGGCCACGAGGCGCCGCGCCTCCTCCCGTCGCAGCAGCGGCTGGGTGAGGGTCGGCCAGAGCGCCGTCGCGGCCGTCGAGGTGAGGCGCGAGAAGCCGGCGAAGCCCTCGGCGTCGGCCGGGGAGCCGAGCCGGGCGAAGGAGGCGGCGGTCGCCTGCGCGTCGTGCGTGTCGACGAGCAGCCCGCGGGTGGGGTCCGCGGGATCGGGAGTGTAGGAGGAGTAGCGGCGCCGCACGAGCGGCACATCGATCCGGAGGTCGTCGAGGATCGTGCGCGGCAGCAGGCTCACCAGGTAGGAGTAGCGGCTGAGCCGGGCCTCGACGCCGCGGAACGGGTACTCCGACACGGCGGCACCGCCCGTGCGACCGCTCTTCTCGAGGACCAGCACGTCGAGCCCGGCCTGCGCGAGGTAGGCCGCGGCGACCAGGCCGTTGTGCCCGGCGCCGACGATCACCACGTCGGCCGCCGGATCGGACGGCGGCGAGGCGGGACGCGGTCCGGGCGCCGTGCCGCTGCGCTCGCGGTCCGAGACGTCCAGGGGCCGGTGCCGATCGCGTCGGGCTGTGCTTCGCGCCATGCAGGCCAGTGTGGTCGGCCGGGAGGCGGGACGCGAGTCCGGCGCCGCTCGGCTGCTCCGCTCAGTCGGCGTCGCTGCGCAGCGCCTCCGTGACGAACTCTCGCAGCGAGAAGAGGATCTCCTCGCTCGAGCGTCCGCTGGACTCGGCCAGGCGGCCCGTCAGCCAGGTGAGGCAGATGACCGAGGCCCCCGCCACGTCCGACGCGGTCGGCACGACCACTCCCTCGTCGTCGACCACGCCCTCCTCGATCGGGCTCAGTGCGCGCTCGAGCACGGCCAGGTTCATCGGGCCGGTCGCCTCGCCGTCGAAGGCGGCCGTGCTGTCGATCAGTGCCTGGGCGGCGATCATCGCGGCACGCGGGACGGGCAGCGGATCCATCGGGTCTCCGATCGCGAGCGGGGGTGTTCGGGTGCGCCCATCGTCCCGCTCGGCCCCACCGGCGTCCACCACACGCGACGGGAAGGGGGAGTCCTCCCAGGGGCGGTCTTGCAGAGCAGTCGGCACGAGGGGGGCGACACGCCCCGCCTGGCCGCCGCCTCGGGCATAGCCTCGTGGGATGGAGCAGTCGACGTCCTCAGCCGTGCCCGGGAACGACCCGGAGCGCGAGGTGCCGATCGACGCGCCGGGGGCCGGCGAGGAGCCCGCCGCGCCGGAGCACCAGCAGCCGCAGCAGCGCGAGCAGCGCCGGCAGCCGCGGCCCGACGGCGCGCGCGACGCGCGTCCCGTCGATCGCGGCGCTCTGAGCGAGACCGGCCAGTAC
>NZ_JAMRYM010000103.1:0-11384 GCF_023743255.1 Rathayibacter rubneri
GCCCGCCGGTGCGCGGGCCGGGGGTTGCCGCCCGGACGGGCGAAGGCGCGGTCGTCGCCGCGCACCCGGTCCACTCCCCCGGCGAAGCCCCGCTGGAAGACCGGGTCGTAGCGCGGATCGACCTGCTCGCGGGTCGGCGCTCCCGTCGTGCTCGTGTCCGGGTCGTGCCCGTCCCTGTCAGTCATCGTCGACCTCCGGCTCCGCGGTGAGGAGTCCGCGCAGCCAGTCCCGCGCCTCGATGAACACCTCGTCGTCGTAGCGTCGCACGTACGAGACCGGACGGCGATCCGCTCGGGGGTAGGAACCCAGGAAGATCACACCCGGGCTGAAGCGGCGCAGCCCCAGCAGGGCGTCGGCGACGCGCTCGTCGGCGACGTGCCCGTCGAGGTCCAGCACGAACCGGTAGCGGCCGAGGGCGTCCCCGATCGGCCGCGACTGGATCATGCTCAGGTTCACTCCGCGGGTCGCGAACTGCTCGAGCATCTCGAGCAGCGCGCCCGGCTCGTCGCCGGGGAGCTCCGCGATCAGGCTCGTCTTGTCGGCGCCCGTCGGCGCCGGCAGCCGCGTCGTCCGCGAGACGTGCACGAAGCGGGTGACCGCGTTCGGGTTGTCGCCGATGCGCTCGGCCAGCACGTCGACCGCGTGGTGCGCGACGATGCCCGGAGGAGCGATGGCGGCGTCCGCGGGAGAGCCGGCGAGCAGATCGACCGTCGCCTGCACGTTGCTGCTCGCGGGGAGGTACTCGTGGCTCGGCAGCTCGGAGTCGAGCCACTGCCGGCACTGGCCGTAGGCGACCGGATGCGCGGCCACGGTGCGCACGTCCTCCAGTCGCGTGCCCGGACGCGCCACAAGGATGAAGGAGACGGGGACGAGGTACTCGCCGACGATGCGCAGCCCCGGGATCCGGGCGAGTGCGTCCTGCGTGGCCGTCACTCCGCCCTCGACCGAGTTCTCGATCGCGATCACCGCGCCGTGGCTGCGGCCCGAGACCAGATCGCCCAGCGCCTCGCCGACGTTGGCGACGCTGCGCCACTGCTGACCCCGCGCCTCGGGGACCTGCGCGAGCGCCGCCTCGGTGAACGTGCCGGAGGGCCCGAGATAGCTGTAGACACGGGACTCGGAGGCGCTGTCGGGCATGGCGGACAGCCTAGCCACCGGCTGTCCAGCCGGTATCGCGGGCCGGAGCGGGCTGCCACTATGGACCCCATGACCGATCGCGCAGGGAAGCCGGCACAGGCCTCCGATCTCATCGACGTCGAAGCCCTCGTGAGGGCCTACTACGACAACAAGCCGGACGTCTCCGATCCGCTCCAGAGGGTCGTCTTCGGCACCTCCGGGCACCGCGGATCCTCGTTCGACACCGCCTTCAACGAGGACCACATCGCCGCGGTGACGCAGGCGATCGTGGAGTACCGCACCGAGCAGGGCATCACCGGCCCGCTCTTCATCGGCGCCGACACGCACGGCCTCTCCCGGCCCGCGCTGACCACCGCCCTCGAGGTGCTCGTCGCGAACGAGGTGCGCGTGCTCGTCGACGAGTACGACGACTTCGTCCCGACGCCGGCGCTCAGCCACGCGATCCTCCGCTGGAACAACGACCCGGCCCACACCGACGAGGCCGACGGCATCGTCGTCACCCCGTCGCACAACCCGCCCCGCGACGGCGGCTTCAAGTACAACCCGCCGCACGGCGGGCCGGCCGACTCCGACGCGACCACCTGGATCGCGAACCGCGCCAACGAGCTCATCGCCGACGGCAACCGCGACGTGAAGTCCGCCGAGCCCTCGGCCGTCGAGACGTACGACTTCCGCACCCACTACGTGGCGGACCTGAAGAACATCATCGACATCGACGCGATCAGGAAGGCGGGCGTGCGCATCGGCGCCGATCCGCTGGGCGGCGCCTCCGTGCACTACTGGCAGCTGATCGCCGAGATGTACGAGCTCGACCTCACGGTCGTCAACGGCGAGGTCGACCCGGCCTGGGGCTTCATGACCCTCGACTGGGACGGCAAGATCCGGATGGACCCGTCGTCCCCGAGCGCGATGGCCTCCGTCGTCGCCCGCTCCGGCGACTACGACGTGCTCACGGGCAACGACGCCGACGCCGACCGCCACGGCATCGTCACCCCCGACGGCGGGCTGATGAACCCCAACCACTACCTCGCCGTCGCGATCCAGTACCTCTACACGCACCGCTCCGGCTGGCGCGAGGACGCGGCGATCGGCAAGACGCTGGTCTCCTCCTCGATCATCGACCGCGTCGCGGAGTCCCTCGGCCGCCGCCTGTGGGAGGTCCCGGTCGGCTTCAAGTGGTTCGTCCCCGGCCTCGTCGACGGCTCGGTCGGCTTCGGCGGCGAGGAGTCGGCGGGCGCGTCGTTCCTCCGCTTCGACGGCACCGTGTGGACCACCGACAAGGACGGCATCCTGCTGGCCCTGCTCGCGTCCGAGATCATCGCCGTGACGGGCAAGAGCCCCTCGGCGCTCTACCGCGAGCTGACCGAGCGCTTCGGCGACCCGGTCTACGAGCGCGTCGACGCCGTCGCCACCAAGGCGCAGAAGGCGGCGCTCGGAAAGCTCGACGGAGACGCCATCTCGGCGACGACGCTCGCCGGCGAGGAGATCGTCGCGAAGCTCTCGAAGGCCCCGGGCAACGGCGCGGGCGTCGGCGGCGTGAAGGTCGTCACCGAGAACGCGTGGTTCGCGGCGCGCCCCTCCGGCACCGAGGACGTCTACAAGATCTACGCCGAGTCCTTCCGCGGCCTCGACCACCTGCACGAGGTCCAGGCCGAGGCCCGCACGATCGTGGACGCCGCCCTCGGCTCGTAGCCCTCCCCTTCGTGAACGGCCCGGAAGGGCTCGTTCTCCGTCGCGAGAACGAGCCCTTCCGGGCAAGTCAGCGTCGGATCGCGGCTCGGACCTGCTCGACGACGGACGCGAGGTCGGAGAGATCGTCGCCGGTCAATTCGATGACCGGATAGCCGGCGGCGCGGAGGCGGCCGATGCGCGCGCGGTCCCGCCGCCAGCGGTCGCGCTCGACCCGGTGGTAGTCGCCGTGGTACTCGACGATCACCCGTGCGGAGGCGATGCAGAGATCCACTCGCCCCAGGAACGCACCGGCGTGGTGGATCTCGACGTTGGCCTCGATCCCGGAGATGCCTGCGAGGACGAGCGCGACACGCACGAGGGGCTCCGGTCTCGACTCGGCCCTCGCGTCGAGAAGACCGAGCGCCACCCGCAGTCTGCGGAGGCCTCTTCTGGACCGGTACCGCGCGACCGCTGCTTCGAGCGAGCCCTGCGTGCACAGTCCCCCGCGCAGAAAGAAATCGCCGACCGCGACGAGATCGCCCAGCTCGAGGACGGCACCGAGATCGCACCAGGTGCGGGCCGCCGTCGTCAACCGTCCGAGCGGGTACGTCAAGACTTCCACGGAAGGGTCGATCGCGAGGGACCGACCGGAGATGCCGTCTGCATGCGGCGCGCGCCGAGGGGCGGCGACGGCGATGTCGAGTTCCGTCCGGCGTTCCCAGGGCAGATCCAGCGGAGCGCCCCAGAGGAGCGCAGCCGTCGGCCCGCACGCGAACGCCTCCCTCCCGAGCCGGTACAAGAGGGCTGAGCACCGGTCGCCGAGAGTCGTCACAGGCCGCACCGATCGGACGCCGCGCACCGGCGCACCCATACCGCGCAGCGCTGCCCTCGTCGCACCCGCTGCGTACCCCTCTGACACGCGGAACACACCCTCGGGAAGCTCTCCATGCACGCGCCCATGCTGACGACTTCCGTGCCACCGCGCGCGCGACTCTCCACAGCCCCTGCTCAGTCGCCCGGAAGGGCTCGTTCTCGCGGTGGAGAACGAGCCCTTCCGGGCGACTCGAGGGCCGGGTCGCTACCAGCGGGGGTGGACGGCGGGGCGGAAGTGGGTGTCGTAGAGGGCGTTGACGGCCTCCATGAACGCCGGGCCCAGGGGGGCGGCGTCGGCGGCCGTCGCGTTGGCGCGGGCCTGCTCGGGCGAGCGGGCGCCGGGGATGACCGACGTCACGCCCTCCTGTTGGATGATCCAGGCGAGCGCGGCGGCCGCGGGGGCGAGGCCGTGGTCGGCGGCGAGGCGCGAGAACTCCTGCGCGGCCTCGACACCGGTCGCGAAGTCGACGCCCGAGAACGTCTCTCCGACGTCGAAGGCCTTGCCCTCGCGGTTGTAGTTGCGGTGGTCGTCGGCCGCGAACGTGGTCTCGGTCGTGTAGCGGCCGCTGAGGAGGCCGGAGGCGAGCGGCACGCGGGCGAGGATGCCGACCCCGGCCTCGCGGGCGGCGGGCAGCACCGCGTCGAGCGGCTTCAGTCGGAACGCGTTCAGGATGATCTGCACGCTCGCGACGTTCGGCCGCGCGATCGCGGTGAGCGCCTCCTCCGTGCGCTCGACCGAGACGCCGTAGTGGGCGATGGCGCCCTCGGAGACGAGGGTGTCGAGCGCGTCGAAGACGGCGTCGTCGGAGTAGACGGAGGTGGGCGGGCAGTGCAGCTGCACGAGGTCGAGGGTGTCGACGCCCAGGTTCTTCCGCGAGCGGTCGGTCCAGGCGCGGAAGTTCTCGAGCACGTAGTTCTCGGGGACCTGGTCGACGCGGCGGCCCATCTTGGTCGCGACGAACACGCCCGAGTCGGGGTGCGCGGCGAGGTAGGAGCCGATCGTGCGCTCGCTGCGGCCGTCGCCGTACACGTCGGCGGTGTCGAAGAGGGTGACCCCCGACTCCACGGCGGCGTCGAGGATCGCGAGGGCGTCGTTCTCGGCGACGTCACCCCAGTCGGCACCGAGCTGCCAGGTTCCGAGGCCGACGACGGAGACGGGCGCACCGGTGCGTCCGAAGATTCGAGTGTCCATGCCTCCACCGTAGGCGCGGGCCGGATCCAGCGGAGCCCCTTGCGCGTGCCCTAACGTCGAGGGCATGCCCCTCGTCGTCCTCGGAAGCGCCAACCTCGACCACGTCTACCGCGTCGCCCGCATCCCGGCGCCCGGCGAGACGGTGCTCGCCTCCGACTACCGCACCTTCCCGGGCGGCAAGGGCCTGAACCAGGCGGTCGCCGCGGCCCGCACCGCCCGGGGCACCGCCTTCGTCACGAGCCTGGGCCGCGACTCGGCGGGCGACGAGCTCGCGACCGTGCTCGCCGCAGAGCCGCTCGTCGTGCACGCGCGGCGCCTGGACACCCGCACCGGCACCGCGCAGATCACGGTCGACGACTCGGGAGAGAACGCGATCGTCGTCGACTCCGGAGCGAACGCCGCCTTCGCCGGGCTCACGGCCGCCGAGGAGCGGGTCGTCTCCGCCGCCTCCGCGCTGCTGCTGCAGCTGGAGGTGCCGCAGGAGACGGTGCTCGCGGCCGCCCGCTCCGCCCGCGCCGCGGGGGTCGTCACGATCCTGAACGCCGCCCCCGTCCGGCCGCTGCCGGCCGAGCTGCTCGACGAGCTCGACGTGCTGATCGTCAACGAGCACGAGGCGCGCGAGCTGGGCCGCGAGCGCGGGATCGACGCGGCCGACGACTCCGCCCTCGCCGTCGCGCTCACCGCGCTCGTGCCGCTCGTGCTCGTCACCCTCGGCTCGGACGGGGTGATCGTCGCCGTCCGCGACCGCGAGCCCGCCTCCGCCCCGGCCTTCCGCGTCCGCGCCGTCGACACGACCGGCGCCGGCGACACCTTCTGCGGCGCCTTCGCCGCCCGCCTCGCCGCCGACGGGGTCGACCGCTCCGATCCGGAGGCGCTGCTCCCCCTCGTGCGCTGGGCGAGCGCCGCCGCGGCCGTGTCGGTCACCCGCCAGGGTGCAGCGGTCTCGGCTCCGACGACCGTCGAGACCGAGGCGTTCCTGGCGCGGCACAACGCCTAGGCCGGAGCCGCTGGTCCGCCGACGCGGCGCCGGGCCGGCGCGCCCGCTCGACGAGAGCGCCTAGTCGACCGCCGCGATCCGCACCGCGACGCGCGCGCGCCGCTCCGGATGCTCCTGCTGGCACCACTCGCGCACGGCGGCGCCGACCGCACGGGCCACGCCGGGGGCCGAGGCCTCGGACGAGACCACGAGATCGATCGAGACGACGACGTGCTCCGGAGCGATCCGCACCAGCACGGGCTCGGCGGAGGTGCCGCCCGAGGCCGTGCCGAGGGACGCGGGCAGGAGCGGGATCGGCGAGGGCGCGAGCGCCGTCGCGGCGTGCGCGAGGACGTCGCGGGCCTCCGGTCGCGCCGGCACCAGCATCGACACGCCGGGCACCGCACGGGCGAGAGCGGTCAGCTCGGACGACGCGCTCGGCTGCTGCGGCACGACGACCCCGCCCGCCGCGCTCACGACTGCTCCGTTCCGGGGTGGTAGACGTCCTCGACGCGGACGTCGATCGTCGTGACCCGCAGCTCGGTCTGCGTGAGGAGGCGGGTGTGGATGCGCTCGCGCACCTGCTGGGCGGCGTCCGCGATCGGCACTCCCCAGAACACCGAGATCGTGACCTCGATCACGACCTCCGCCCCGGGAGTGCCGATGTCGCCGACCAGCCGGCAGCGGCCGACGAGCACTCCGGGGACGCTGTCGCCCGCCTCGCGGACGAGCCCGCGGACCGCGCCCTCGGTGATCGTCAGCTCGACGTCCGGCTCGGGGCTGGCGAGCGGGATGTCGCGACCGGCCCGCGCCTCCCGGCGCACCTGCGCGAGGATCGAGCCGAACCAGCCCTCCTCGGGCGCCGGCAGCCGCTCGGCGTCGTCGTCGATCAGAGCGCCCGAGAGGGCGCGCACCCGCTCGAGGGCCTGCAGCGTGCGGCGGTGCTCCGGAGACTCCTCGATGGCCGCGTCGTACGGCAGCCGGCCACGGTCGAGGTAGTCGCTGAGGTCGTCGAGGGTGAGCTCGTCGCCGTCGACCGGAGCCCCCTCGACGGGCGCGGCCTCGAGCGCGTCGCCGCGCTCCGGGCCCGCCGGAGTGTCGTCCGCGTTCATCGCGCCTGCTCCTTCATCGGGGACGTCCTTCATCGCCAGTCCTCCATCGCCACGACCAGCGATTCGCGGGCTCGCGCCAGCTTGCCGCGGACAGCCGTCACGGTCAGCCCCAGGTGCTCGGCGATCTCGCCGTAGGACTCGCCGCCGACCTCGCGGAGCAGCCAGCACTGACGCTGGGAGTCGGGCAGCTGCGCGAGAGCCTGGGCGAGGGCCTTCATCGCGTCGGAGCGCTCGGCGGCCTCGAACGGGCCGGGCCCCGTCGCGGCGGGGTGCTCCACGGCGTCGACGTCGTCGGCGGGACGGCGCTGGCGCAGCAGGTCGACGCTCGCGCGGCTCACGATCCGCATCATCCAGCTGCGCACGCTCGCCGGCTCCTTGAGCTGCGGGAGCTGGGCCCAGACCGTGATGAGCGCATTCTGCACGGCGTCGGAGGCGTCGGCCTGCGAGCCGGTCAGCCGCCAGGCGTACGCCCGGAGGATCGACTGGTGCCGCTTGACCAGGACCTCGAAGGCTCGGACGTCGCCCTCGGCCGAGCGCTCGGCGAGGAGCGCATCGCTCGCCGACTCCAGACCAGGCATGACGCCCTCTCTCCTCGGACCGTCGGGCACCGTGCCGGACGCCTATCAGGCAATGGTCAGGAAATTTCCCGATCCGGACCGTGACAATCACCCTCCGGGCTCCGTCCCACTCATGTAAGCACAGCCCGGGACGACGAAGACTGCGAAGTCGATCCGACCGGGCCCAGGACCCCCGACCGCTGAACCGCGGCCGACGAGACGTACAGGAGACACCATGAGCGACACCACCCGCACCCCCTCCACCCCCCGCGTCGACAAGTCCGTCGACACCGTGACCAGCCTCGGCGGCGCGGTCTCCGGCACCGCGCAGGGCCGCACCGTCATCGACGACGCCGTGATCGCGAAGGTGGCCGGCATCGCGGCCCGCGAGGTCCCCGGCGTCTTCGCCCTCGGCAACAACGCCGCCCGCGCCTTCGGCGCCATCCGCTCCGCCGTCGGCGGCAACGACCTGGCCCAGGGCGTCCGCGTCGAGGTCGGCGAGACGCAGGTCGCGGTCGACGTGACCCTCGTCGTCGAGTACCCCGTGCCGATGCAGACCGTGGCCGACCGGGTCCGCGACGCCGTGGGCGAGGCGATCACCGGCCTCGTCGGCATGGCCGTCGCCGAGATCAACGTCGCGATCGTCGACGTGCACATCCCCGGTGACGACGACTCCGCCGAGACCGAGAGCCGCGTCCGATGAGCACCCCCACCCCCTCCGCCCCCGCGAGCCGGGGCACCGTCCTCGGCGTCGTCGTCGGTGCGATCCTCGCCTTCGCCGCCCTGCTCTTCGGCTTCTGGGGCTTCGTCCTCACCGCCGTGTTCATGGCGCTCGGCGTCCTGATCACGCGGATGCTCGACGGCTCGCTCGACGTGCGCGGACTCGTGGACGTGTTCCGCGGGCGCACCACCTCCCGCTAGGAGTCGTCATGACCACCGCCCTGCAGTCGCGTCCCGCCGCCGGCACCCCCGCGCCGGTGGCGGGCACCGTCACCGTCAGTGTCCGCTCGATCGAGCGCACCGCGCTCGCCGTCGTGCACGAGGAGCTCGGCGTGGAGGTGTCCGCGATCCGCGTCCGCCTGTCGGACGACCGCGGGGGCCTCGCGCTCTCCGTCACGGCTCCCGTCGTCGTGGGCTCGGACCCCGCCGCCGCCCCGGGAGCCGGCGAGGGGAATCTGCTCGATCGCCTCCACCGCGATCGGAGCCGCATCGCCGCCCGGATGCAGGCCCTGACCGGCCGCACCGTCACCCGGGTCGACATCCGGGTGAACGGCACCCGCACCCGACAGACGAGGAGAGTCGCATGAGCACGGCAGCATCCCCCCGCGACGCCGCTCCCGACGCGCGCTACCGCCGCTTCCTGCGGCGCGAGACCCACCGCTCGCGCTCGGCCGCGCAGATCGTCGTCCTCGTGGCGATCGCCCTGGTCGCCGCGTACGTCGGGACCGAGGCGGTGCTCGCCGTCCTCGGCGCGGCCCCGCTGCTGATCGCGCCCTCCGCTCTGCTGGGAGCCCTGGTCGGAGCGGGCGGGCTCGCCTCCTCCGCTCTGATCGGCATCGCGGTCCTCACCGGGCTGCTCGCGCTGGTGCTGCTCGTGCTGGCGCTCGCCCCGGGGGCGCGCGCCCGGCACACCATCGCCGACGAACGCCTCGCCGTCGTGGTCGACGACGGAGTGATCGCCTCGGCGCTCGCGCGCTCGGCCCGCACCGTGGCCCGCTCGCGGCGCGAGGACACCAGCGCCTCGATCGGACGCCGCACGGCGGTCGTCTCGATCACGCCCGCCTCCGGCATCGGCGTCGACCGCGACTCGGTCCAGAGCGCCCTCGACGCCGAGCTGGAGCGGATCTCCGCGCAGCCGGTCACCCGCGCCACCGTCCGCATCGCCGAATCCGGGAGGATCTGATGACCACGAGCAACCGCTTCGTCAACCGCCTGATCCTTCTCCTCGTCGGTCTCGTACTGGCCGCCGTCACCGCCGGGCTCGTCCTGGTCGCGGTCTCGCAGCCCGTGCGGGACGCGGTCTCGTCCTTCGGCTCCGATCAGGGGGCGGCCCTCGTCTCCCGGATCTCCCCCGAGGACGGCACGCCGTGGAGCGACACCGCCGTGCTCTGGCCCCTCTACGCGATCGTCGGCGTGTGCCTCCTCGGCATCGTCATCGCCCTGGTGCTCGCCTTCGCGCACGGCCGCGGCCGCACCGGCACCGTGCTGCGCGACGACGCCACCGCCGAGGGCGGCCCGGCCGGCTCGGTCGAGTTCGCCACCGGATTCGCCGAGGACGTCCTCGAGAACGCCCTCGCCGGCCGCGGCGACCTGCTCGACGTGACGGTCTCGGCCTACGCGCACGGGTCCACCACCGCACTCAAGGTCCGGGTCCTCCCCCGCTCCGGAGTCTCGCCGCGCACGGTGGTCGACTCGGTGCGCACGGAGGTCGAGAGCCTCGACCGCCTGCTCGGAGTCCGCCTCCCGGTCGTGCTGGAGGTCGCCTCGAGCGCCCGCGCGGGCTTCTCCAAGGAGGACCGCGTCGCCTGACCCCTGCGCGCAGCGCGCGCAGGCACCACTCCTCCCGCGGCCGTCGCGGGAGGATCACCGAATCGAACGAAGGGGGCCCTGATGGGTGCCGACGACAAGATCCGCAACGCTGCTGAGAACCTGCTCGGGAAGGCGAAGGAGGCGGCCGGCAAGCTGACCGACAACGAGCGCCTCGAGGCCGAGGGGCAGGCCGACCAGACCAAGGCGCAGACCAAGAAGGTCGGCGAGGACGTCAAGGACGTCTTCAAGAACTGACTTCCCCGCTCCTGACGAGGAGGCCGTCACCGCTCAGGCGGGGGCGGCCTCTTCCGCGTTCCGGCGTCAGACGCTCCAGAACATGATGCGACCGGCCGAGGCGGAGTCGATGTCCTGGTCGAAGTTGTCGACGGTGTGCGACGCGTAGAGGATCGTGTCCCCGTCGACGCTCGTGACGATGCCGGTGTGGTCCCAGTCGCCGGAGCCGTCCCAGTCGAACTGCACGACGTCGCCGACCTCGACCTGGTCGCGCTGGTCGTTCGTGAGGGGCGTCGCCCGCTCCGGGTGGGAGGCGAGGTACGAGTTGAAGGCGGTCGACGACGCCCAGGCCGAGCTGTACCCGCCGCCCGACGAGAAGCTCCACTCGGAGTCCATGGCCCAGCCGCGGGCGATCAGGGACTGCGAGGTGAAGTTCACGCAGTCGTTGCCCGCGATCACGCCGTACTGCGCCGAGTTGTACTCGTTCCAGTACGTCTGGACGTAGTCCAGCTGCGAGGCGAGGCGGCTCGCGTCGAGTGCCGCGGCGGCCTTCGCGGCCTCGATCGCGGGGTCGGGCGTGTACGCGAACGTGATGGCCGAGGCCACGACCTTGGTGGTGGCCAGCACGCCCGTCGCGGTCGGCAGCGCCTCGGCGGCCGGAGTCGAGGAGGGGGTCGGCGCGGCGAGGTCCGCCGCCGGGTCCGCGACGGGCGCGGGGGCGGTCGTGGCCAGCGCGGTCTGCGCCTGATCGACGGGCGTCCCGCCGGCGGTGACCGCTGCGGCGGCCTCGGTCACCGCGTCGAAGGTGATGGGAGCGCCGCTGGCGTCGAAGAAGGCGACCGGCACGACTCCTTCGACCTCGCCCGACGCGGGAGGCGCCACGACCGTGATCTGGTCGGGGTTCTCGACGGCGACGCTGCCCTCGAGATCGCCGAAGCGCACCGAGGCGACCGAGTCGAGGTTCGAGCCCTGGAGCGTGACGCTCGTGCCGCCGGCGACCGTGCCGCTGGTGGTCGAGACCCCGCTCAGGACGACGCGCGCGGAGGCGGTGGTCGCGGGGAGCACGGCGACCGTGGTCGGAGCCGCGGTCGCCGTGCTCCCCG
>NZ_JAMRYM010000104.1:0-11034 GCF_023743255.1 Rathayibacter rubneri
CGCGGCGGCCATGTCGCAGAGCGCCTTCACCGCGCCCCACGTCAGCGTCTTCGTCGACGTGGACGCGACCCGCACGATGGAGTTCGTCAAGCGCCTGAAGAACTCGCCCGACTTCGCCGGCACCAAGGTGTCGCCGCTGCTGATCATGGCGAAGGCCATCATCTGGGCGGTCCGGCGGAACCCCACCGTCAACTCGGCGTGGACCGACTCCGAGATCATCGTGCGGCACTACGTGAACCTCGGCATCGCCGCGGCCACCCCTCGCGGCCTCATCGTGCCCAACGTGAAGGACGCGCAGTCGATGAGCCTGCTCGAGCTGGCCCAGGCCCTCGAGAAGCTCACCCTCGACGCCCGCGACGGCAAGACGGCGCCCGCCGACATGCAGAACGGCACCATCACGATCACCAACATCGGCGTCTTCGGCATGGACACGGGCACCCCGATCCTGAACCCGGGCGAGGTCGCGATCATCGCCCTCGGCACGATCAAGCAGAAGCCGTGGGTCGTCGACGGCGAGGTCCGCCCCCGCTACGTCACCACGGTCGGCGGATCCTTCGACCACCGCGTCGTCGACGGGGACGTCGTCAGCCGCTTCGTCGCCGACGTGGCGAGCGTGCTGGAGGAGCCGGCGCTGCTGCTCGACTGAGTCGTCTCGAGCGGACTCCTCCTGCGTCGTCGTTCGCTCCGCGGTCGGCTCGGGGAGGTGGTCGCGTTCCGCAGAGCGGGGGGGCGTTCCGCTACGGCGATCCGCTGGCACGCGGATCGCCGGTTCGCTGGGCGGTGCTCGGCTTGTCGGTCGCCTGCGTGCCCATCGGACGTGGGGCGGTAGTCACTCCGACGGCCTCCGCGTGCACGGTGCTCGTCCCGCGGAGTCGCGCTGATGCAGGATCAGGTCCAGGCCCGGTGGTAGCGGGGGTGCGGTGCGAGGGGAGTGCCGAGGACGGCGGCGGCGTGCCGGGGGAAGTGGGGGTTCCGCAGGAGCTCACGGCCGAGCATGACGGCGTCCGCGGAACCTGAGGCGACGATCTCCGCCGCCTGCGACGGCGCCGTGATGAGTCCCACCGCCGAAACGGGAACGCCGCCGAGCGAGCGGACGGTCCGGGCGCCCGGCACCTGGTAGCCGGGCGCGGGGGAGTACTCGGCACCGGCGCTGAGGCCGCCGGACGAGCAGTCGATCAGATCGACTCCCTCGCCGACGAGAGTGCGCGCGAGCGCAGCGGTGTCGACCGCCGTCGTGCCACCCGGCGCGACGTCGTCGACCGAGAGGCGGACGAACAGCGGCTTGTGCGCGGGCCACACCGCCCGCACGGCGCGAACGCACTCGAGGAGCAGGCGCGCGCGGTGCGGCCCGCCCCACTCGTCCGAGCGCAGGTTCGCCGCGGGGGAGAGGAACTCGTGCAGCAGGTAGCCGTGCGCCCCGTGCAGCTCGACCACGTCGAAGCCCGCCGCGTCGGCCCGGCGCGCAGCGGCGGCGAACGCTGCGACGACGTCGGTGAGCTCGTCCGTGGAGGCGGCGCGCGGCCGTGCGTAGCGGCCGAACGCCTCACCGGTCGCGCCCAGCGTGCTCCAGCCGCCCTCCTCGAGCGGCACGGACCGGTTCCAGGCCGCGTCACCGGGCAGTCCCCGGTACTTGCCGCCCTTGCGGCCGGCGTGGGCGAGCTGCACCCCCGCGACCGAGCCCTGCGCGTGCACCAGATCGGTCACGCGCCGCCAGCCGTCGATGTGCGCGTCCGACCACAGGCCGGCGTCCTGCGGGGTGACCCGGCCTTCCGGCAGGACCGCGGTGGCCTCGGTCACGACCAGCCCGGCGCCTCCGAGGGCGAACTGCCCGTAGTGCGCGAGGTGCCAGTCGCCGACGATCCCGTCCTCGTCCTCGCTCGCGTAGGTGCACATCGGCGACAGCCACAGGCGGTTCGGGATGCGCGTCCCGCGCAGGACGAGCGGGTCGAACAGCTCGGCGCCGACCGCGGCACCCGCGGTGCTCGGAACGTCCTCAACAGTGCTCACGGGGTTCCTCCGGATCCGGCGCGGTGCCCGCGCACGATGGCGATGATGTTGAGGATCAGCAGCACCAGTCCGATGCCGCCGATCCAGGCGCCGAGCGAGCGGATGCCGCCGGCGTCGAACTCGGTCCCGACGCTGTGCGCGACGATCACGGCCGAGAGGGCCGCCCCGAGGTACTGGGAGGTGCGGTAGACGCCGGACGCGCTGCCCGCGCTGCTCTCGGGCACCGCGCTGTGCAGGATCAGCTGGTTGCCCAGGTTGTTGAAGCCGTTGGGCACTCCGAGCAGTCCACTCGCGACGGCGAGCAGCCAGAGCGGAGAGGCGGTGTCGACCGCGACGGCGAGGACGCCTCCGCCGACGACCATCGCGGCAGTGCCGATGAGGAGCAGGGTGCGGGGTGCCAGACGGCGGCCCATCCGGGTCGCGAGGATCGTGGAGACCACTCCCACGGCGAAGACGGGGAACATCAGGAGCCCGGTGACCGCGGCGTCGAGCCCCCGCGACTCCTCGAGCCACTGCGGCAGACCGTAGAAGATGCAGTAGAACGAGACGAACGTGACGACGGCGCGGAGGCACGTGATGCCGAGCTGCCTGTGGCGCACCATCAGGCGCACGTCGACGAAGGGGGTCGCCGCGCGGAGCTCCCGCCAGACGAACAGCCCTGCCAGCGGAGCGGCCGCTGCGAAGAGCAGCCAGAGCGGGTCGCCCTCGAGCGACAGCAGCCCGGTCATCAGCAGCACCAGCGCCGCGACGAACAGCACGAGTCCGAGCGGGTCGATCGCCCGCACCGCCGTGAGCACGCGCATCCGCGGGCGCTCCTCGTCCTTCGGTACCGCGACCAGCACCCAGATCACCGCGTTCAGCACGATCGGGAGGTTGACCCAGAAGATCCCCTGCCAGCCGAAGGCGACGACGAGGAGGCCTCCGATGGTCGGTCCCAGCGCCGCCATGGTCTGCCCGCACAGCGCGACGACGCCGATCGCTCCGACCGGACTGCGCTCAGTCCGCGCGGCGGCACGCCTGATGATCGCCATGGCGGCGGGGAACTGCAGCGAGGTGCCCAGGCCGAGGACGACCCGATCGATCACGAGGGCCTCGACCGAGGGCATGAACGGGCCGGCGAGGGAGGCGGCGAGGGCGATCACCAGGCCGGCGAGATAGACCCGGCGAGCCCCGAACAGGTCGGCGAACTTGCCGCCGGTCGGCGAGCCGACCGCCGCCGCGATGTAGAGGCCGGACACGATCCACGGGATCGCGGCGGACGAGCCGAAGTGGACGGCGATCGGGATGAGGGCGACGGCGACGACGGCCGAGTTGAGCCCCTGCAGGATCGTGCCGGATCCGAGCGCCCAGCCGAGGCTGCGCGGCAGCGGGGGCAGGGCGGCATCGGGGCGCGCGAGGGTGTTGCTTCCTGTGGTCACGGAAGGCCGATCTGGGAGGCGGATCGCGGAGCGGTCCGGGAGGAACGGGGTGGTGCGGCGGCGCTGCGGAGCGCGGAGGCGTCAGACCGGCAGAGCGGCGACCTCGCCCGGCGTGAGCAGCACGACATCGGGGTGCGAGGCGAGCGCGGTGAGCGTCCGCTCGGCGATGTCGGCGTAGCAGGCCTGCCCGCTGACCCACCCGAACAGGCTCAGGCCCAGGTGGCGGGCACCGACCACGTCGGCGTCGGCCACGAGCTGGTCGACGGTGTCGGCGAGCATCCGCTCGTACTCGCCGCGGCGCTGACCCCGGGTGAAGAGCGCGTACACGTCCTCCGTCTCGAGGGCGAAGGGGACCGCCGTCAGCCCTTCGGCGTCTCCGTCCAGGGCCACGGGACGCTCGTCGATCGGCCAGTCGCCGAACCAGCGGTAGCCGGCCTCGCGCAGCAGCCGGGTGGTCCGCGAAGACTGACCGCGCTCCGGACCGAACCAGCCGACGGACGTGCGGCCGGTCGCCGCGGCCACCGTCTCGGTCGCCTCCGCGATGTAGGCGCGCTCCTCCTCGAGGCCCATCGCCTCCGACAGGATGATGTTGGCCGCGCTGCCGCGCACGACGATCTCGTCGGCCCGTTCCGCGGCCAGCCGGGCCAGCCCCGGCATCGTGCGCACGCCGAAGGAGTCGAGTGCGACCGCCACCGGGACGTCGGCGTCGCGGGCGATGTCGAGCAGGCGCCAGAGGCCGACCGACAGCCCGAAGTCCCACTGCGACAGCCGCGCGACCTGGCCGTGCCGCGGCTCCGCGGTGTCGCGGCCGACTCCGCCCTGCATCGAGAGCGGCGTCCGGGATCCGGCGGGCGGGACGTCCCGGTAGCTCGGCGCGTGCAGCAGCACGCTCACCGCGAGCTTCGCTGCTCCGGGCAGCGTCCACGGCTGCCGTCCGCCGTCCCAGGCGCGGGGCAGGGTCGGGGCGAAGACCGTGGCGTCCGCCGGATGCTGCAGCAGTGGTGCGCTCATGCGAGCACGTCCTTCCGCAGCTCGGCGTGGGCGAGCTGCTCGTCGTAGTGGTTCTCGAGGTAGTGGTCGGCGATGTCGCCGGCCCGGGTGATCCAGAGCCGGTCGTCCGAGCGGAGGAAGTCGAAGATCTCCTCGAGGTAGCGGCTGACGCCGGGCTGCCCCGAGACGAAGGGGTGCGTGGCGATGCAGGCGACCCGCCCCTGCCCGTCCTTCTCGGCGTCGCGCAGCAGGCGGCTGATCTGGGCCTTCGCCAGCTCGACCATTCCGGGCCCGTCGAAGTGCTTGGCGACCAGCAGCGGCACGTCGTTGACGATGAAGCTGTAGGGCATCGAGACCAGCCGTCCCGCGGCTTCACCGCCCACGCGCAGGGGGCGGGGCTGCTCGTCGTGGATCCAGTCGGCGTGGTAGGTCATGCCGTGCTTGGACATGAGGTCCGCCGTGTCGTCGGTGCCGCTGATCTTGGGGCCGAGCATGCCCTTGATCCGGCGGCCGCCGTAGTAGGTCTCGCTGAGACGCTGCGACAGCTCGAGGAACTCGTCCTCCTCGTCGTACGACAGGTCGTAGATCGGGCGGAGGTTCGAGATCCCGTGGCTCATCACCTCCCAGTCGCGGGACAGCATCTCGTCGCGGATCTCGGGGTGCTCCTCGAGGATCGAGAGGCTGAGCGACACCGTCGAGGGGATCGCGTAGCGGTCGACGGCCCGCAGCATCCGCTTGAAGGCGACGCGGTTGCCGGCGTCGCGGTGCATGTAGTGCTGGACGTCGGGCGCGGGGGTCCGGCCCTGCGGCCCGCCCGGACCGCTGCCCGGAGCGATGTAGTCGTAGTGCTCGACGTTGGGAGCGTGCCACACGGCGACCGTGCGCCCCCCGGGCCAGGTGACCTGCGGCCGGGTCGGCAGAGCGTCGAAGACCATCCGCTCGTCCGTGGACAGCCCCGAGGAGCGCGGGTCCGCGGCCCTCACGCGGGCACCGCCGCCGCTTCCGCGGAGCGCTCCCCGGCACGGGCGGCGAAGCGCTCGAGCATCCACTCCTTCGACACGACATCGCCGAAGCGGTCCTGCATGTCCCAGAGCGAGACCTCGCCGGACAGGGTGCGGAAGTCGTCGCAGCACTCCTCGACGATCGAGATCCGGTAGTCGCGGTACGCGGCGTCGACGACCGTCGCGCGGACGCAGCCGCTGGTCGAGGTCCCGGCCATGACGACCTCGTCGACTCCAAGGGACTGCAGCAGTTCGTGCAGCCGCGTCTCGTAGAAGCCCGAGGCGACCGTCTTCTCGACGATGTGGTCTCCGGGGCGGGGCGGCACGGCCGAGGAGATCTCGGTCCAGGGGTTGCCCCGCTCGCAGCGCTCGGTGAGGCTCGAGCGCACGCGCTGGGCGAGCATCCGGTCCTCGAGCGAGTCGAGGATCATGACGAGGTAGACCACGGGCACGCCGGCGGCCCTCGCCGCTTCGAGCAGCTCGTTCGTGTGCGCCAGTGCGATCGGGGTCGAGGGGCCGACGTGCTCGTGCTCGGTGAACGCGCGCTGGAAGTCGACCACGACGACAGCGGGTCTGCTGCCGGGTCCGACCTTGGTGCGGTTCGCGCGGAGGGTGCGGATGCGGGCGACTTCGACGTTCCAGTCGATGGCCATGGTGGTCCTTCCGGTGTGCGGTGTGCGGTGTGCGGTGCGGTGCGGTGCGTGCTGTCAGGCGAGGGCGGCGAGCGCTGCGCCGGCCGGGCGCTCGAGGCGGAGAGCCTCGACGACCGCGAGCACGTCGTGCCTGTCGAAGCGCTCGACCTCGACCAGAGCGGCGTCGAGGAGGCCGTCGACGGCCGACGGGGTGAAGGGCGTGAGGGTGGAGTCTCCGAGCGGATGCCCGACGTCGACCGTGATCGGCGGTGCGTCGTGCAGTCGCAGAGTCAGGCGGGCGGGGCGGCCCGATGCGGCGAAGAGCGGCCCGTCGGCGTCGGACGCCGCGCGCACGTCCACGACGGAGGCGATCGGGAGCAGCGCCGCAGCGTGGTCCGGATCGGAGCGCGAGTGGTCGACGTCGCCGTGCACGAGTGCGCTGGCGACGGCGAAGGGCACCGAGAAGTAGGCGCCGTGACGGGTCGTCCACGTGGTCGCCGTCAGTTCCGCGGCCTTGCCCGTGACGACGAGCTCCACCGCCTGCACGTCGTCGAGCGACCGACCGGAGGAGGCGAGCAGCGAGCGGGCGTGCAGGGCCGCGTCCGCCGGTCCGTGGGTGTAGGCGCACGCGGAGTAGCGCTTGAGGTAGCCGCTCTCGATCAGCCACTCGCCCTCGTCGAGACCCCGGACGAGGGTCTCCGCGTCGACGGTCCCGAGCCGACCGCCGAGGGCCGGCTCGAGCCCGGACACGCGCTCGTGGGGCCGGACGGCGGCGAAGCGAGCCGCGGCGATCCCCGCCGTGTTGCCGGCTCCGATCCACTGGTCGCGCACCGCCGAGCCGGCGAGGACCGGGGCCCAGCTCGTCGACACCGGCAGAGCGCAGCCCGCGTCGATCGCCGTGCGGATCCCGCTCGCGTCCAAGCCGAGCAGCACGGCGCAGCCCGCGGCCGCCCCGGCGACACCGAAGGTGCCGTGGGTGTGGACGTCGGGAGCGAAGTCGGTCGCGCGGCCCAGGCGGGCGCCGACCTCGTACGCGACGAGGAGCGCCCGTCGGGTCCGGGGTCCGCTGCTGCCCAGGCTCTCCGCAAGGGCGAGGACGGCGGGGAAGGACTGGGCGGCGGGGTGGCCCTTCGACTCCTTGTGGCCCTCGTCCCGCTCCATGGCGACCGCGGCCACTCCGTTCATCCAGGCAGCGGTCTCGACGGGGACGCGGAGGCCGGTGCCGAAGAGCGTCGCGGCTCCCGGCTCGGGTCGCCAGGCGGCCACGAGTTCGCGCTGGGCGGCCGATGCCGCAGCGCCCACGGTCACGGCGAGCAGGTTGGCGAGGACGCGGTCCAGGGCGGAGTCGGTGGAGGCCGGGACCGTCGCCCTGCCCTCGCCGACGGCGTGCGCCCACTCAGCGAGCTCGAGCACCGCCTCCTCGAGGGGGCTGGGGATCGCGCTCATCTCACACCCCCAGGTAGGCGGCCTGGACCCGCTGGTCGGCGGCGAGCTCCGCTCCCGAGCCCTCCAGCACGACCGAGCCGGACTCGAGCACGTAGGCGCGGTCGGCGAGCGCGAGCACCTGACTCGCGTTCTGCTCGACGATCAGGATGCTGACGCCCCGCTCGCGGATCGCGGAGACCGCGTGGAAGACGTCCCAGGTGAGCTTGGGGGAGAGGCCCGTGGACGGCTCGTCGAGCATGAGGAGCCGCGGAGCGCCCATCAGTGCGCGGGCGATCGCGAGCATCTGCTGCTGGCCGCCCGACATCGTCTCGGCGTGCTGGCTCCGGCGCTCCGCGAGGATGGGGAACAGCTCGAGGATCTCGGCTTCGGTGAATCCGGTGCGGTCGCGGCGGGCCCAGGCGCCCATCTGCAGGTTCTCCTCGACCGTCAGCGCGCCGAACAGCGCGCGGTGCTCGGGCACGAGCATCAGGCCCCGCTTGGCGAGGTCGTAGCTGCGGCCGTGGGGGACGGTGCGGCCCTCGAAGCGGATCGCGCCGCCGTGCTGCTTCACCTCGCCGACGATCGTCTTCAGAGTGGTCGACTTGCCGGCGCCGTTGGCCCCCACGATCGCGACGACCTCGCCCGGATCGACGCGCAGGCTCAGCCCGTGCAGGATCTCGAGACCGTGGTAGCCGCTGCGGACGTCGTCGAGCTCAAGCATGGGAGTACTCCTGACCGAGGTAGGCGGTGATGACCCGGGGGTCGGACAGCACGTCGTCGACCTGGCCCTCGGCGAGCACGGCTCCCTGGTCCATCATCACGACGCTGTCGCTGAGGCGCCGGACCGCCGCCATGATGTGCTCGATGAAGACCATGGTCATGCCCTCCTCCGTGCGCAGCCGCTCGAGCAGCTCGAGAACCGGCGTGCGCTCGGCGGGGACCAGGCCCGCGAGCACCTCGTCGAGCAGCAGCACCCGCGGGCGCATCGCGACCGCTCGGGCGAGCTCGAGCCGCTTCTGGACCGCGGTGGGGAGCGACCCGGACACCCGGTCCGCCCACTCGCCCAGGCCGGTCTGCTCGAGGGCGTGCAGGGCGTCGGCCCGCGCGGCGCGCTCGCCCCGCGCTCCCCGGCTCATCGTCGCGATCGTGATGTTCTCGAGGACGGTCATCGTGGCGAAGGGCCGCATGAGCTGGAAGGTGCGCACCATGCCCAGGCGGGCGAGACGGTGCGTGGGCAGGCCCGTGACGTCGCGCCCGTCGAGCACGACGGTGCCCGCATCCGGAGCGAACGACCCGGTGATGCAGTTGAAGAGGGTGGTCTTCCCGGCGCCGTTCGCGCCGATCACCCCCAGGATCGAGCCCTCGTCGACGCTGAGGTCGACGCCCTGGAGGGCCTTCAGCCCCCGGAAGGACTTCGCGATGCCGCGGACTTCGAGCAGGCTCACTTCTTCGTCACCTTCTTCAGGATCGTGCCCCAGATGCCCTTGGGCAGGAGGATCACGACGGCGATCAGGATGACCGCGTACAGCAGGACGTCGAGACCGCCGTGCCCGGCGAGGAACTCGAAGGGGGCGGGCGGATTCCGCAGGAACGCGGCCACGAGATCCGACAGCGGCGCCATCACGACGGCTCCGATCAGCGGACCCCAGAGGGTGCCGGCTCCACCGACGACAGCGGTGATGATGGCATTGTTCGACACGCTCGCGCCGAAGGCGAGGTCGGGGTCGATGAACATCGTGAACTGCAGGTAGAGCATCCCGGCGCTCGCCGTGACGGCGGCCGAGATCGCCACCGCCGTGAGCTTGTAGCGCAGGACGTTCACGCCGAGGGCGGCGGCCGCCATGTCGTCGTCGCGGACGGCCATGGTGAAGCGGCCGGTGCGGCTGCGGACGAAGACGATGCTCACCGCCAGGGCGATGCCGACCATCAGCAGGCCGATCCAGAAGTAGTACGGGGAGCCGGCGGAGAACTGGAACATGCCGAGCGACTGCTCGGGGAGCACCGGCACCGTGAAGCCGACCGTGCGGCGCAGCGTCTCGTTGCCCGTGACGAACAGGCGCAGGGCCTCCGCGAAGGCGAAGGTCGACATGGCGTAGTACGCGCCCGTCAGCTTGTAGCGCAGGGCCAGGTAGCTGATGCCCAGAGCGGCGACCACGGCGATGGCCATCCCGGCGAGCAGCCCGAGCCACGGGCTCAGCCCGAGCTCGGCGACGAAGTAGGCCGTCGTGTACGCGCCGATGCCGAAGTAGGCGGCGTGGCCGAAGCTGAACATGCCGCCGAACCCGCTCATGATGTTCCAGCCGATGCCCATGAGAGCGAAGATCAGCACGCGCACGGCGATGGTCAGCTCGGCCGTCGGCAGGACGAACGGCAGCGCGGCGCCGACGATCAGAACGGCGGCGAGCACGAGGTAGTCGACGGGGACGCGGCGGGAGGGTCGCAGGGCGGTGACCGGGAGGTCGGCGCTCACGCGGGGCGCGGTGGTGGTCACGAGGCCCTCCCGAAGACGCCCTTGGGCTTCACGAACAGCACGATGAGGAAGACGACGAAGACGGCGAGCAGGGGGCTCTGGCCGGGCAGGATCAGCGCACCGAGCTGCTCGGTGAGACCGACGACCAAGCCGCCCACGAGCGCTCCGGGGACGTTGCCCATGCCGCCGAGGACGACGACGACGAAGGCGGTCAGGTTGAAGATCGCGCCCGCTGTGGGCTGGATCGTCGTGAACGGAGCGACGAGGGTCCCCGCGGCCCCTGCGGCACCCGCTCCGATCGCGAAGGTGAGGATGTAGATGCGCTTGATGTCGATGCCCACCAGGCGTGCGCCCTCGGGGTTCGCGGCGACCGCGCGGATGGCCGTGCCGACCTTCGTGCGCTGCAGCAGCACCCAGAGCACGGCGACCAGTGCGAGGGCGCCGGCGAACGCGTAGATGCGGGCCAGCTCGACGGTGGCGCCGAGGACCGGCACTCCGCTGTTGCCCGGCAGCTGCACCGAGAGGGGGTTGGGGCCGAAGACGAGCAGCAGGATGTTCTCGATCGCGAGAGCCAGCCCGATCGTGATGAGCAGCTGCGTGTGCAGGGGTGCGCGCATGATCGGGTTGAGGAGGAGGGCCTGCACCAGCGCCCCGATCGCCAGCATCACGGGGACGGTGATCAGCAGCGCCAGGTACGGGTGCACCCCCGTCGACGAGACGACCACGTAGCTGATGTAAAGCGAGAGCCCCACCATCGCGCCGTTCGCGAAGTTGATGATGTGCAGAACGCCGTAGATCAGCGTCAGCCCCATGGCGACGAGGCTGTAGATGCCGCCGGTCAGGACGCCGGTGACGAGCGCCTGGGTCAGGACGGCGGGACTCCCGCTGGACACGCCGGCCGCGACGGTCACCGCGAGCAGGATCACGACGGTCACGACGAGAGTCCGGAGGGTCTCGGCGCGGGGCAGGCGGCGCCGGGAGGGCGTCGGGGTGCCGGAGGCCGGATCCTCCGGCGGCGGTGACGGCTGCGCCGTCGTCGCGGTGCTGATGGTGGTCGACATGACTGCTTCCCTGGTGCGGAGGGGGTGGAC
>NZ_JAMRYM010000105.1:0-10668 GCF_023743255.1 Rathayibacter rubneri
CCCGCGCATCTCGGAGCAGCTCTGGACGGCCGTCCGCCTACTTCGTGGCCGACTCGGCCGCGGCCTGCGCGGCCTTCAGGGCGTCCTCGGGCGACTGCGCGCCGCTCAGCGCGTTCTGCACGGCCGTCCAGAGCTGCTCCGAGATGCGCGGGTACTGCGTGCCGAGGTTGTCGGAGGTGCGGCCCTTCGCAGCCTTCACCGCCTCGACCCACGGCTCGAGGTCGGCGTTCGCGGCCACCTGCGCCGCCTGGGCGTCGGCGGTCGGCGCGATGTACGAGAGCGTCGTGTCGGTGGTGACGAGGTTGTCGGTCGACGTGAGGCACTCGGCGATCGCCGCGGTGGTCTCGTAGCGCGCGTCGTCGTCCTGCACCGGGATCGTCAGGAACTCGCCTCCGGTCGGCGCCGGAGCCGAGCCGCCGTCGATCGCGGGCACGGTCAGGATCCCGTAGTCGATGCCGGACGCCTTCGCGTTCGCCAGCTGCCACGTGCCGTTCTCGCCGAACGCGTACTCGCCGGTCTCGAACTCCTGCCAGCTCGTCGTCTGCGTGTTGCCGATGACGGAGTCGGGCGCGTAGCCCTTCTGCACCCAGTCGGTCCAGAGCGAGACGGCCTCGACGGCCTCCGGCGAGTCGAGCTCGGTGAGCTCCGCACCCGATCCCCAGAACCACGGGAGGAACTGGAAGCTCCCCTCTTCGGTGCCGATGCCCGAGAACGTGATGCCCTTGCCGCCCGAGGCGGTGACCTTCGCGAGCGCGTCGGTCAGGCTCGCCCAGTCGGTGACCGAGGCGATGTCCACTCCGGCCGCCGCGAGCACCGTCTTGTTGTAGTACAGCGCGAGCGTGTTGGCCCCGATCGGGACGCCGAAGGTGTCGCCGTCGACCTCGCCCGCGGCCAGGATGTTCGCGTCGATGTCGCCGGTGTCGAGACCGTTCTCGGCGGTGGTGGTCAGGATGCCCGACTCGGCCAGCGTGGAGACGACGGGGTTGTCGACGAGCAGGATGTCGGGCGAGTTCCCCTGCTGCCCGGCGAGCAGCGCCTTGTTGGTGAGATCCGTGGTGTCGTAGCCGGTGCGCTCGATGCTCACTCCCGCCTCCGTGCCGCAGGCGTCGATCAGGGTGGCCCAGTCGCTGCTCTCGTCGAACTGGGGGTACGGGTCCCAGAACGTGTAGGTGCCTCCGGCGGCCGAGGCGGAGTCGCCTCCCGAACCTCCCGCGCAACCGGTCAGCACGGCCGCGGCCGCTCCCAGAGCGACGGCGGCGCTGAGGCCCCGTGCGTACTTCCTCGTCCTCACGAGATGATCCCTTCGTCGTTGACGGGTCGATCCGGTCCGCTTCTGAGCGGCACCGAAACTACTTTCTGCCGTTGAACCTAAGCAACGGAGGGGCCCACGTCAAGAGACGCGATCGTTTCGGTCTTTTCGGTTTCCGTGCGAGGATCGTGCCGGGCGCAGAACCGCGCCGCCGATCGGAGGACGCCGTGACCCCGCGCAAACCCACGGGCACCATCACCCTGACCGACGTCGCGCGCGTCGCCGGCGTCTCGGTCGCCACCGCGTCGAAGGCGCTGAACAACCGCGATCAGGTCCGCGCCGAGACCCGTCAGCGGGTCCTCGACGCCGCCGCCTCGCTCTCCTTCACGCCGAACCCCTTCGCGAAGGCGTTGAACTCGACGCGCACCGGCACGATCGGCATGCTCACCAGCGACCTCGACAACCGCTTCGTGCTCCCGGTCCTCCTCGGCGCCGAGGACGCCTTCGGCGCCGGCTCCACCTCGGTGCTCCTCTGCGACGCCCGAGGCGACGCGGTCCGCGAGCAGCACCACATCAAGAACCTGCTCGCCAAGCGCGTCGACGGCATCGTGGTCCTCGGCCGCACCACCAACTCGCGCCCGTCGATCACGAGCACGATCCCCGTGCCCGTCGTCTACGCCTACGCCCCCTCCGAGGACCCCGCCGACTCGTCCTTCACCCCCGACAACGCGCAGGCCGGCGTCCTCGCCGCCCGCCACCTGGTCGAGCGGGGCCGCCGCCGCATCGCCCTCATCAACGGCGAGCCCAGCTACGCCGCCGCCCGCGATCGCGCCGCCGGCGTCCAGGAGGCGCTGACGGAGGCGGGCCTGCCGCTGGTCGGCGGCGACGTCCTCTACGGCCAGTGGTCCGAGAGCTGGGGCCGCCAGTGCGCGGAGGAGCTCGTGAACGCCCACCCCGATCTCGACGCCCTCATCTGCGCGAGCGACCAGATCGCCCGCGGCACCCTCGACCACCTCCGCGAGAGCGGCCGCCGCGTCCCCCGGGACGTCGCCGTGGTCGGCTTCGACAACTGGGACCTGCTCGTCGAGGCGGCCCGCCCCCCGCTCTCGAGCATCGACATGCAGCTCGAGACGCTGGGGCGTGCCGCAGCGGAGGAGCTGTCGCACGCGATCCGCGGCGGAGCGACTCCGGGCGTTCGGCGGATGCCGGTGCGACTGGTCCCGCGCGAGTCCTCGGCCTGAGGATCCCCGCTCGAGCGACCGTGCAGCCGCGATGAATCGCTCAGAGTCCCGGCGGGACTCGCCTCTCCATCGGAACAGCATCCGGCGCTGCTTCCACGTCCGCTTCCGGAGGAAGCGGCCGCGATTCGGTGTGGGCGTAAGCCGTGAAGCGCGGGTTTCGGTTCCGTGCCTGTGCTGCGGTGAAGTCGGTGTCCGGCGCGGAGGCGACATCGGGACCCGGCCAACCGGAGACGGTCGCGGCATCGACTCGGCGGTAGTGCTCACGCAACGCGTGCAGGACTGGTCGGGTCGCCTCTGCGACGAGGGTTCGCACGGTGTCGATGAGTTCGTCGAACTCTGCGGCTATCGCGCCAGGCATCTGCTGCGTGACGCAGAACCCCCGCACATCGGTGACGAGACCGCGAGTGTCGAGGACCGCGAGAGCGACGGGCAGCACGAGAGTCGACTGGGAGTGCGCGACTGTCGTGTTCCGGTACCTCCGGATGGTCTCGTGGAGCGAGCGACGCTCGTCCGGAATGCCGGGGAAGCAGGACATCCGATCGAGACGATGTCGCACGGCGGAGTGTATGAACGGCCGGACGTATGCAGTGACCGCGTGCATGGTGAGCGGCATCCACAAGGCGCTCCCTTCGCCCGCCTCCCGCGCGAGCTCGAGGCTCTGAGCGGCTTCCGAGAGGTCTGATGCGTGACTGACGAGGGCTGTGGCCAACCTGTTCTCCGGACTGTCGGGCAGGAGCGCGAAGCCGATACCGCGGGGATCGGTCATCGCCGCCGCACGGAGGACACGGTCGAGACGAGCTGCCCGAGGCGATCGCGGACCGCTGAATACGCCGCGGCTCCATCGCCATCGAGGACGGGGACGCGAACGATCGGAGGATGGCCCATGGCGGGTGCCGTGAGGTCTCGAAGAGAATCGTTGTACGCACGCTGGCGAGGCCTGCCGGAGGGGCCGAAGCCGACCGCTCGCTTCGTGTGACGATACTTGTCCGCGCGCGGGCTCCACTCCTCGCAGAGCTCGAGGTATCCGGTCAGGGAGTATCCGAGTGCAGTGTCGCTCGGGTAGAGCGTGAGGGCCCGGCGTCGGAAGCTCGTGAAGTGCTGGAACTCATCGATCTCGATGAGGGTTCCCGTCGGCAGGTGGATGAAGTCGCCCGGAAGGGACTGCGTCCCCTTCGCGGCTTGGTCCGCATCGATGCCGCCCAGCGCGTCGAAGATCACCTGCAGCGGCTCACGGGCGGCGGCCGCCGCCTCTGGAAGATGGAAGTGCCCGCGCCGATTGACCCAGGGGAGTCGAGCTCGTTCCAGTTCGATCCCGTCAGCCGCCGCCGCGACCTGAAAGGCTCGCTCCGCATCTCCTACTGGCATGCGCGCAGGCTACAGGGGTCCGGCAGAACGCCGATCCGGCGTGGCGACCCGCTTCCCGGGCTGTCGGCCGACAGCGCGCACCGGATGTGTCCCCAGCCGTCTCGATCCGCGCGCAGAGTCGTTCCCTCTCGTCCGTCCACGACGTCGACGGCGCCCGGAAACGCCCCCGCCCAGGTCGGGTCGCGGCCAATCCCGAGCACCTTGCCGACCAGCTGAATGAGGATTCCATCGCCCTCTGCACCCATCTACTGGGGGTGAAAAACGGAGGAAACGGGCCTCGATGTGCACTATCGACGGCGAGTCTCGCGGCGCTACGGTCAGGTGCCCGAGTAGCACACCGATCCGAACGGTGCCCTCGGCTTCTCAAAGGAGAGAAGATGACAGCCACGACACGCGGCCGAATCGCCGCCGCAGCCATCGCGCTGCTGACCTCCGCCGCACTGATGCCACTGGGGGCCGGCGCGGCCTCCGCGGCCACCAGCGGCGGACCGGTGGTGCTGATGGGCATCGACGCCGAGGACGGAGGGCCGGGCGGTCACGGCCCCCTGAGCGTCTACGTCGATGTGGTCGGGAGCATCCTGGCCGAGAGCTCCGGCGGCGACGGCATCGCCGTGATCGGAGCGAACGGCTGCGATGCCGCCGTGTTCTGGGACGCGATCGGTGTCGAGACAGCCGAGACGATCGACTACCTGAACGGTGCCGAGATCACGACGACGGCCTTCGCGCCGTACCAGATGGTCGCTGTGGCCAGTTCGTCGTTCGACACCTGCGGTGGTATCACCGAGGCCGAGAACACCCTCCTCACCGAGCGGCGGATCGACATCGCCGACTACGTGAACTCGGGACGCGGACTGCTCGGACTCAACCAGCAGGGACTCAGCCAGCCCTACGGCTACATCAGCGGACTGGGATCGTTCACCTTCAGCTTCCCCGACCAGTACCGCGACATCACCCCCACCGCAGACGGCCTCGAGATCGGGATCACCGACGCGCTCGACATCTGCTGCTGGCACGACGAGTACGACACGTTCCCCGCCTTCCTCTCCGTCCTCGCGACGAACGCCGTCACCGGTGAGGCGGCGGCGCTCGGTGGCGCCAACGTCGTCCTCCCCGGAGCGATCACCCTCGACCCGGCGACGGCGACTCTCGACGTCGGCGCGACCCACACCGTCACCGCCACCGTCCTCGACGGCGAGGGGAACCCGGTAGCGGGCGAGCTCGTCACATTCCAGGTCACCGGAGCGAACACCGCCGCAGGGACGGCGACGACCGATGCGGACGGCCGAGCCGTCTTCAGCTACGTCGGCACCGTCGCCGGCACCGACTCGATCTCGGCGAGCTTCGACGACGACGGCGACATCCGCACCGCCACAGCCGAGGCGATCTGGGAGCTCCGCAACCTGCCGCCGGTCTGCACGACCGCGACAGCCGGCCAGTCGGTCTGGCCGCCGAACCACAAGATGGTCCCGGTCACCATCACCGGAATCACCGATCCCGACGGAGACCCCGTCACCGTCACCGTCACGTCCATCTACCAGGATGAGCCGGTCAACACGGTGGGCGACGGCAGCACCGCCGTCGACGGTGCAGGCGTCGGAACGAGCACGGCCCTGATCCGAGCGGAGCGCAGCGGATCCCCGAAGGTCCCCGGCAACGGTCGCGTCTACCACGTCTCGTTCACCGCGGCCGACGGCAACGGCGGCTCCTGCTCCGGCACCGTGACGGTCTCCGTGCCTCACGACCAGCGAGGATCCGCGGCGAAGGACGACGGTCCCCTGTACGACTCGACCCGGCCGTGAGGTGAGAGCCTGACCGACCGCTGACACCAGCACGACGACCGAGGGGTCCCCAGCCGGGGGCCCCTCTCTCGTGCGTCCGTGCAGACTGTGCTCATGATCCGACGATGGTGGAGCCGCTCGGCGGCGAAGGAAGCCTGGACGGCTCCTCACTACGAGCTCGATCCTCGGGTACCGCCATCGGCGGACTGGCCGCGACGGGGCATCGTCGGTCGCATCGGTTCCGGGGCGCATGCGGGCGAGCTGGTCTTCGCGTACGACGACCGCGTCCCCGGAGCCGAGGGCGGGCTGATCGACGAGCTGACCCGAGGAGTGGACGTCACCTGGTCGGTGGACGAGGAGGCCGACCGAGGGCTCTGGGACTCCCACGACGCCGGCCGGGGATGATCGCGCGCAACGGCGTCTAGGGAACCAGGGATCTCGGAGCACCTCCGGGAAGGGCGCGTGAGGGCGCCGCCGGAGCGACGACCGAGGGCCTGGTCGAGAGCACCGCTGCTGCTGCCGCACCGATGGTGTCGGTCGGCACCCGCCCCAGGAGGGACTCCAGATCACCGCTCGACTCCTCGAGGAAGCCGTGGCGAACGGCGGAGTGGATCGACATCAGCATCGCGGGCTGGAACGGCTTCATGCCCGCCGCCTCGTACGACGCCCGTCGAGCAGCGAGGGAGAGGGCGTCGAGAGGAACGGCCAGACGGTCCGCGACGTCGGCCGCCGTGATGGGCGGTCCGACCAGGTCGTAGGTGCGGCCCGCATGCTTCAGGGGTGCGGCGGAGACGAGGGCTGCGACCTCGGCCAGGTCGTCTCGAGCGACGGCCGCGAGCGATCCTTCCCCGAACGCCGAGACGAGACGCGGCCCCGACCAGGAGAGGAGGGATCCGAAGAGGTCGGCGTAGAGGCCGTTGCGGAGCACGGTCCAGCGGGTGGTTCCGCGCTCGAGTCGGCGCTCGGTCCAGCGGTGGGCGAGAGCGAAGGCGAGGTGATCGCCGGCGGCGGCGACGCTCGTGTAGACGATGTGCTCGACGCCGTCGCGTTCTGCGGCAGCGAGAGCCGCCCCGTGGCGGGCGATGACGACATCGTCCTCCGCCTCGCCTGCGGAGACGAGGACCAGCGTGTCGACGCCGGAGAACGAGATCGTGGGCGGATCGTCGAAGTCGATCGTCCTCATCCCCGGCGTCTGTCGACGGCTGCTGCCGATCGCAGGAACGCCGCGTGCGAGGAGGCTGGTCAGGATCGTGGAGCCGAGCTGTCCGCTCGCGCCGGTGACGAGGATCACGGTCGTCCCTTTCGTGGTTCTGTCCGGTAACTACGCTGATCCCGCTGCGTCCCGCCAGCTCCTACAAGGAGGCATCGTCGTGTCACCCACGAACACCGGAGTAACCGCCGACCTCGAACCGTGCGGGCTGGACGAGCATCCCGACTGCGGCATCAGAGACGTCCTGACCCGGGTCGGCGACAAGAGGTCGGTGCTCGTGATCGTCGAGCTCGCCTCTCGCGATCGACGGTTCCGGGAACTCCAGCGCGCGATCGACGGGATCTCCCAGCGGATGCTGACCCTGACGCTGCGACGCCTCGAACGGGACGGACTGGTCACCAGGACCGTCTTCCCGACAGTGCCGGCCCAGGTCTCCTACGGACTCACGCCCTCCGGCAGCAGCCTCACCCATCTCGTGAAGGCCCTCGCCGACTGGTCGCTCGAGCAGAGACCGGTGATCGCCGCGGCACGCCACCGCTACGACGAGCAGAACCCGGGTCACACGATCCAGTGACCGCCTGCGCGCAGCGAAGGCGCGTGGCTGAGCGGGCGAAGGCGCGTGGCTGCGCGGGGCGCGGCGCACCTCGCTCGAGCGTCAGTCCGCTGCGGCAGAACGCTCCGCCACCCGCATCGTCCCGCCGGCCTGCGCCGCGAACGCCCGGGCCGTCGCCGCGATCGTCCGCTGCATCACCTGCACCGCCGCCGTCGGCGCCAGATCCGCCGGCCTGGCGAGGCTGATGGTCCGGGTGAGCCGCGGCCGCTCCGACGACGGCTCCTCGATCCGGATCGATCGCAGCCCCGGCCGACCCTGCAACACCATCGCCGGGACGATCGCGATGCCGAGGCCGCGCTCGGCGAAGCGCAGCACCGCGTCCATCTCGGCTCCCTCCAGCACGACGTCGGGAGTCAGGCCGGCCGCCGAGAACGCGGCGTCCGTCGTGCGTCGCAGGTCGTAGCTCGAGTTGAAGACGATCTGCGGGAGTCGGGACACCGCCGCGAGATCCAGGGCGCCCGACGCCGCCAGCGGGGGCTCCGCGGCGGAGGAGACCACGACGAGCTCCTCGACGAGCAACGGAGTCACGGTGAAGGCGCCGACGGACGCCGCGGTCGACGTCGTCACGAGCGCGAGATCGAGCTCGCCCCGAGCGAGGCGGTCGAAGAGGCTGCGCGAGCCGTCCTCGGCGAGATGGAGCTCGATGGCGGGATGCGCCGCGTGGAACGCGTGCAGCACCTCCGCGACGAGGCTGATGCAGAGCGTCGGAGTCGCGCCGAAGCGCACCCGGCCGCGCTCGAGTCCGGCCAGCTCGGCCAGCTCGCGGCGCACCGACTCCGCATCGGCGAGCATGCGCCGCGCGAGCGGCAGGAGGAGCTCGCCGGCCGGGGTGAGGGTGTTGCCGCCGCGGGAGCGATGAAACAGCTCTGAGCCCAGATCCTGCTCCAGCGACGCGATTTGACGGCTCAGCGAGGGCTGAGCCAGGTGCAGCTCCTCGGCCGCGCGGGTGAAGCTGCCGAGGCGCGCGACCTCGACGAATCCGGTCAGCTGCTCGAGGTTCATGCTCATACCCTAGGCGCATGGTTGGCACCCGATATATGCATTGGAGTAATCGACGAGCGAAACCTAGCGTGGGGTCATGACCATTTCAGCGACCACCACTCCGGAGCGTCGGATCTCCACCTCCGTCCTCGTCATCGGCACGGGCGGATCGGGCCTGCGCGCCGCGATCGAGCTGGCGGAAGCCGGTGTCGACGTCCTCGCGCTGGGCAAGCGCGCGAAGTCGGACGCGCACACCTCGCTCGCCGCCGGCGGGATCAACGCCGCCCTCGCCACCATGGACCCCGACGACAGCTGGCAGCAGCACGCGGCCGACACCATCACCGAGTCGTACCTGCTCGCCAACCCGCACACCGTCGAGATCGTCACCTCGAACGCCGCCCGCGGCATCCAGGATCTCGAGCGCTACGGCATGCCGTTCGCCAGAGAGGACGACGGACGCATCTCGCAGCGCTTCTTCGGCGCGCACACCTACCGCCGCACCGCCTTCGCGGGCGACTACACGGGCCTCGAGATCCAGCGCACGCTCGTGAACCGTGCCGCTCAACTCGAGATCCCGATCCTCGACACCGTCTACGTCACGCGCATCCTCGTCAACGACGACGGAGCCGTCTTCGGCGCCTACGGGTTCGACCTCGTCGACGGCACTCGCTACCTCATCCACGCCGACGCGGTGATCCTCGCCGCCGGCGGGCACAACCGCATCTGGCGCCGCACCTCCTCGCGCCGCGACGAGAACACCGGCGACTCGTTCCGCCTCGCTGTCGAGGCCGGCGGTCGCCTGCGCGACCCCGAGCTGGTCCAGTTCCACCCGTCCGGCATCATCGAGCCCGAGAACGCGGCCGGCACCCTCATCTCCGAGGCGGCGCGCGGCGAGGGCGGCATCCTCCGCAACGGACTCGGCGAGCGGTTCATGCACAAGTACGACCCCGAGCGCCTCGAGCTGTCGACCCGCGACCGGGTAGCGCTCGCCTGCTACACCGAGATCAAGGAGGGTCGCGGCACGCCGAACGGCGGAGTCTGGCTCGACGTGTCGCACCTGCCGCGCGAGACGATCATGACGCGGCTCCCCCGCGTCTACCAGACGATGCTCGAGCTGCAGATGCTCGACATCACGAAGGACCCGATCGAGATCGCGCCGACCGCCCACTACTCGATGGGCGGGGTCTGGGTCCGCTCGGACGATCACAGCACCGATGTCCCCGGGCTCTACGCCATCGGCGAGGCGTCCAGCGGACTGCACGGGGCGAACCGGCTCGGCGGCAACTCGCTGATCGAGCTGCTCGTCTTCGGTCGGATCGTCGGACAGGCGGCTGCGGAGTACTCGGCTTCCCTGACCGCGCAGACGCGCTCTGCCGCGTCGCTCCAGGTCGCGCGCGACGAGATCGCGGACCTGCTCGCGGCCGACGGCACCGAGAACGTCCGCGCCCTGCAGCGCGCGATCCGCAACACGATGACCGAGCACGCGGGAGTCGTCCGCGACGAGGCGGGCCTGCTGGCCGGCCTCGCCGAGCTCGACGCGATCGAGGCGCGCATCACCGACATCGGAGTGCACCCGGACATCGCCGGGTTCCAGGACCTCGCGCACGCCTTCGACCTCAAGTCGGCCGCCATGGCAGCGCGGGCCACCCTCGAGGCGGCGCTGGAGCGCCGCGAGAGCCGCGGCTGCCACAACCGCAGCGACTACCCGGAGATCGACCCGGCCCTGCAGGTGAACCTCGTCTGGTCGCCCTCCACCGGCATCACCCGCGAGGAGATCCCCGCAGTCCCGGAGGAGATCCAGACCCTCATCCGCGAGGTCGCCACCGCAGGCAAGCTGCTCGAGTAGAGGACCATTGACGACGAATCGCCGACCCGGAGCACATCGCGTCGGCGTTTCGTCGTTCATGGACCGGAGCCGCCTCGTCTGCGCGTCGCTTAGACCAGCAGAGTCTTCACCCCGATAAGCCGACCCGGTCGCCGGCACGAGCCACAACCGTCTACTCGCTCCGAGAGAGAACCCTCGTTGAGCCGACGGCAGAAGGAAGACGGAGGTGAGCGCCCTCGTCGTCGAGAGCCGTCAGCGTCCCCGACACATGCGTCGGGATGGCGGGTTAAACAGCGATGGCCACCCAGTGTCTGGGTGGCCATCGTGAATGGTGTCCGGCGGTGTCCTACTCTCCCACAGGGTCCCCCCTGCAGTACCATCGGCGCTGAGAGTCTTAGCTTCCGGG
>NZ_JAMRYM010000106.1:0-10618 GCF_023743255.1 Rathayibacter rubneri
CTCCTCCCCCTCGAAAGGACCCCGTGCGCTCCCGCTCCACCCTCCTCCTCGGCGCCCTCGCCCTCGGCCTCACCGCCTGCTCGACCGACGCCGCTCCGCCCGCCGCCGACGCCGCCGGCGACGGGCACGGAGCGGTCTCGGGAGCCGCCGAGCTCGCCGAGCCCCGCCTCGGGCTCACCTGGATCGACCCGGAGGGAGCCGTCTCGCACCTCGATCTGCTCGACGAGAGCGTCGCCGAGCTCGGCGCGATCGGCGCGCCCACGGCGATGACGACCGACGGGCGCTACCTGTTCGCGCAGACCGCCGACGGCGTCGAGGTCGTCGACAGCGGCGTCTGGACCTGGGATCACGTCGACCACTTCCACTACTACCGCGCCGACCCGCGGCTCCTCGGCACGGTCGAGGGGGAGGGCGAGGCGGTCGTCGCCACGACGAACCTCTCGACGTCCGGCGGCACCGGGCTCTTCTTCCCCGAGTCGGGCGAGGCGGTGCTGCTCGACACCGAGGCGCTGTCGACGGGGGAGATCAGGGAGTCGTTCCGCCTCGACGCCGAGCCGGGCGCCGGGATGGTCGTGCCGGTCGGATCCTTCGCGCTGGTCGCCGAGGGCGGTGGAGCCGTCACCGGGTACACGGCCGACGGCGAGCCCACCGGCCTCGTCGAGGACTGCCCGCAGCCGGCGGGGACGATCACCACCCGTGTCGGCGCCGTCGTCGGCTGCGCGGACGGCGCGCTGCTCGCCACCGTCGAGGGCGAGGAGCTGAGCATCGAGCGGATCCCGTACCCCGACGGCGCCACCGCGCCCGCCGCCACGAGCTTCGCGAACCGCGAGGGCCGGCCCGCGGTCGCCGGGCTCGCCGGCACCGAGGGGATCTGGCTGCTCGACACCCGGGCCCGCTCGTGGACCCTGCTGCCGGCTCCGTCGCCCCTCGTGCAGGTGACCGCGGTCGACGACGAGGACGACCACGTGCTCGCGCTCGCCGAGGACGGCCGCGTGCTCGTGCTCGACGGAGCGGACGGAGCGGTGCTGTCGCAGACGGAGCCGCTCGTCGTGGAGTCGCTCGCCGCCGGTCTCGCGCCGACGCTCGTCGCCGACCAGCAGCGCGCCTACCTCAGTGCGCCCGCCGAGAGCGCCCTCCACGAGATCGACTACGCCGACGACGCCCGCCTCGCGCGCTCGTTCGCCACGGCGACCGAGCCGGCCTTCACCGCCGAGACGGGGCGATGACCGTGCGACGACTCCGCCTCTCCCTCGCCGCCGCCGTCCTGCTCGCCCTGTCGGGCTGCTCCGCCGCGGCCGACGACCGCCCCCTCGTGATCGTCTCGACCAACATCCTCGGCGACGTCGTCGAGCGCCTCGTCGGCGACGAGGTCGAGGTCGTGACGCTGATGAAGCCGGACGCCGACCCGCACTCCTTCGAGATCTCGGCCCAGGATGCCGCGCGGCTCCGCTCGGCCGACCTCGTCGTCTCGAACGGCCTGGGCCTCGAGGAGGGACTGCAGCAGCACCTCGACGCCGCCGCCGACGAGGACGTCGCGGCCTTCGTCGCCGGTGACGCGATCGACGTGCTCGACTACAGCTCCGACGACGCCGAGGGCAGCCCCGACTCGCACTTCTGGACCGACCCCGCCCGCATGATCGACGTCGTCGACGCGCTCGAGCCCGTGCTGGCCGAGCTGGACGGAGCGGAGCCGGCGGCGATCGCGCGGAGCACCGCCGGGTACCGCGCCGAGCTCGAGGCGCTCGACGCCGAGATGACGGCCGCGTTCGCCGCGATCCCCGCCGAGCGCCGTGCCCTCGTCACCAACCACCACGTCTTCGGCTATCTCGCCGACCGCTTCGACTTCGACGTCGTCGGCGCGGTCATCCCCGGAGGCACGACCCTCGCCGCCCCGTCCGCCTCCGACCTGGCCGACCTGGTCGAGGCCGTCGAGCAGACCGGCGTCCCCACGATCTTCGCGGAGTCCTCGTCTCCCGACCGCCTCGTCCAGGCGCTCGCGAGCGAAGCCGACGTCCGCGTCGAGGTGGTCGAGCTGTTCACGGAGTCCCTCACGGGCCCCGAGGGCGGCGCCCCCGACTACCTCGCCATGATGCGCGTGAACACGCAGCGCATCGCCACCGGACTCTCGCCCTGAGCGTCCACGACCACCACCAGGAGAACGACATCACCATGCGCACCCCCCGCCTCCGACGCGCGGGCCTCGGCCTGCTCGCCCTCGGCACGATCGCGACCCTCGCGGCCTGCTCCTCGAGCGGCGCCCCCGCGGCCGACCCGACCGCCGACCCGACCGCGACCGCCTCCGCCTCGGGCACCCGCGTCGCCGTCGCCTACGAGGGCGGCATCCTCGTCCTCGACGGAGAGACCCTCGAGACCGTGGCCGACCTGGACTCCGAGGAGTTCACCCGGCTCAACCCGGCCGGCGACGGCCGGCACGTCATGGTCACCATGAGCGAGGGCTTCCAGCTCCTCGACACCGCGGCGGGCGCTGACGGCGAGCCCGAGCTCACCGACGTCGTCTTCCCGGCCGACACCCCCGGCCACGTCGTCCGGCACGGCGGGAAGACGATCCTCTACGCCGACGGCACGAGCGACACCACGATCATCGAGACCGCCGACCTGGCCTCCGCCGAGGGCGAGCCCGAGGTCGAGACCATCGCGGGCGTCGAGGCGCACCACGGCGTCTCGATCGTCCTCGAGGACGGCACCTTCCTCACCACCGTCGGCACCGCCGACGGACGCACCGGCATCGAGGTGCGCGACGCCTCCGGTGCCGTGGTGGCGACGAACGACCAGTGCCCCGGCGTGCACGGCGAGGGCACGGCCGAGGGCGAGGTCGTGGTCTTCGGCTGCGAGAACGGCGCACTCGTCTACGACGACGGCGCGATCACGAAGCTCGAGGCGCCCGACCAGCCCTACGGCCGCATGGGCAACGCGTGGGTCAGCGAGACCAGCCCGATCGTCGTCGGCGACTACAAGGACGACCAGGACGCCGAGGGCTACCTCCTGCACCGCCTCGCCCTGATCGACACCGAGGCGAAGACCCTCGACGTCGTCGACCTCCCCGAGGGCGTCGAGTACACCTTCCGCGGCGTCGCCCGCGGGCCCCAGGACCTCGCCTACCTGATCGGCTCCGACGGAGCGGTGCACGTCATCGATCCCGAGACCGGAGGGATCACCGACTCGTACCCCGTGGTCGACGCGTGGGAGAGCCCCGTCGAGTGGCAGGACCCGCACCCCGCCATCACGGTCGCGGGGGACCTCGCGTACGTGACCGACCCGGCGGCCGACAGCATCCACGCGGTCGATCTGACCACTGGAGAGGTCGTCTCCAGCGCCGAGCTGGGCGTCACCCCGAACGAGATCGCCGTCGCCGCGAGCTGACGCGTGGTCGAGTCGGAGGGCGCGGGCTCATCGGGCTCCGCGCCCTCCGGCGTTCCCGGGCGGAGTCGCTGCGTGCGGCCCCGTTCCGGGCGCCGGTCCGACGTCGGGCCCCGTTCCGCGCCCACTCGCGGTCCCCGGGGCTCGTGACCGGACGCGGGACGGGCGCTGGTCCGACGTCGGGCCCCGTTCCGGGTCCACTCGGTGCCGGCGGGTCTCGTGACTGGACGCGATCCGGGTTCTGGTCAGGCGCGGGAGCCCGGTTCGCGTCCACTCGCGGTCGGGCGGTTCTCGTGACCGGACGTCATCCGGGCTCTGGTCGGGGGCAGGAGCCCGTCCCGCGTCCGCTCGTGCCGCCCGCGTCCGCCCGCGCCGGGAGTCCCGACCCGGAGCGGCGGCGACGCGTCGAGCGCCTCCGCCTCCGTGACAGCGCTCTCCGGAACCCCCTGGCGCCGCCGCCCGCGATGTGAGGGGATGGACGACGGTGCACGTCGACGTCCCCCGCCTCCCGCGGCCGGGACCGCGCACCTCCCTCAACGAAAGGTCGGGTCAGCCGTGCCGCTCAGCGTTCTGTTCATCGGAGGAACGGGCATCATCAGCTCGGAGGGCGTCCGCCGCGCCCTCGAGGTCGGACTCGAGGTGACCGTGCTCAACCGCGGGCGCACCTCGCTCCGTCCACTCCCGGAGGGGGCCCGCACCCTCACCGCCGACATCCGCGATCCCGCCAGCGTGCGCGAGGCGCTCGGCGACGAGCGCTTCGACGCCGTGATCGAGTTCGCCGCCTTCACCCCCGAGCACGTGCAGCAGGACATCGACCTGTTCACCGGCCGCACGGCCCAGTACGTCTTCATCAGCTCGGCCTCGGCCTATCAGAAGCCCCCGGCGCGGCTGCCGGTGACGGAGTCGACTCCGCTGCGGAACCCCTACTGGTCGTACTCGCAGGACAAGATCGCCTGCGAGGACCTGCTCGTCGCCGAGTACCGGCGCACCGGCTTCCCGGTGACGATCGTGCGGCCCTCGCACACCTACGACCGCACGGCGCTGCCGGTCGACGGAGGCTGGACCGTCATCGACCGCATGCGGCGCGGCCTCGAAGTGGTCGTCCCGGGCGACGGCACCTCGCTCTGGACCCTGACCCACAGCCGTGACGTCGCGGTCGGACTCGTCGGACTGCTCGGCGCGACGGCCGCGATCGGCGAGGCGTTCCACATCACCGGCGACGAGACGCCCACGTGGGACCGCATCCACCAGAACCTCGCGGCGGCGGCGGGGACCGAGGCCCGCCTCGTGCACGTCCCGTCCGACGCGATCGCCGCGGCCGATCCCGAGCTCGGCGCCGGGATCATCGGCGACAAGGCGCACTCCATGGTCTTCGACAACGCGAAGATCCGCGCTCTCGTCCCCGCGTACTCGCCCTCCGTCCGTTTCAGCGACGGGGCCCGCGAGATCGTCGAGTGGTACGACGCCGACGCGTCCCGCCGGGTCGTCGACGAGCGGATGAACACCCTGTTCGACACGCTGATCGAGCGGTACCGGCCCCGTCCGCTCTAGGGCGACTCCTCCGAGGGGTGCCGCGCGACAGGTGCGGCGCCCCCGTCAGGGGTACCTGGGCGTCCTCGCGCCGAAGCGCGGACAGGTTGTCTGCCAGAGTCGGAGGGCATTCCCCGGCGGCCATCGACCGGGGTCCCAGGGGAGAGGCGCCGACACGTGACGCAGAGTGCACCGATGGATCGAGCGGCGGTGCGGGAGCGCATCCGGCTCGCGGCGCTGGACGACCTCAGGATCGTCGGCACCGGGCCCGAGGAGCGGTTCGACCGGGTGACGCGGATGGCCAGGGAGCTGTTCGGCGTGCCGATCGCCGAGATCAACTTCATCGACCAGGACCACCAGTTCACGAAGTCGCCGCAGCGTCCGGGCGGCTCGCGCCTCACTCCGCGAGCCGACTCGTTCTGCGACGTGGTCGTCCAGCAGCCCGACATCGTCGTGGTCCAGGACGCGCTCGAGGACCCGGTCTTCGCCCACCGCGGGTCGGTCACCGGCCCGCCGCACGTGCGCTTCTACGCCGGCCGCCCGCTGAGCGTCGCCGAGGGCGCGCGCGTGGGCACCATCTGCCTCGTCGACACGGAGCCGCGCGATCTCAGCCCCGAGGACCAGGACCTGCTCGACGAGCTCGGCCTCTGGGTCGAGCGCGAGCTGATCCACTTCCGCGCCGTCGACCGCGCCGCCTGGACGCAGCAGCAGATGCTGCCCGCGCCGCTCCGGCACGGCGACGGCTTCTCCTTCTCCGGATTCACGCGGCCGCACTCCGACGTCGCCGGCGACTACTTCGCCGTCTCGGCGACCGAGGGGCGCGTCGACGCGACCCTCGCGGACGTCATGGGCAAGGGCTACTCCGCCGCCCTCGTCGCGGCGGCAGTCCGGTCCGCCTTCCAGGCGCGACCCGGCTGGGAGCCGGAGGCGGCCGTGGCGGCGGTCAACGAGCAGCTGCTCGCCGACCTCTCGGCCACGGGCACCTTCGCCACCCTGTTCCACGCGAGCGTCGACACGGCGACCGGCGGGATCCGCTACGCCGACGCCGGCCACGGGCTCACGGCGATCCTGCGCGCCGACGGCTCCGTCGAGCGGCTGACCTCCTCCGACTTCCCGATCGGGATCGGCGAGGGCATCTGCTGGGAGGCCCGCACCACGACGCTGCTGCCCGGCGAGGTCCTCGTCTCGTGCTCCGACGGAGCGCTCGACCTCTACGACGGCACACTGTCGGCTCTCGACGACCTGGCGGACCTCGTCCGGCGGTGCGCCGACGACGGCGCCCTCTTCGCCGAGCTCTCGGACCTCATCGACGAGATCGCCCCCGACGACGACGTCACGGTGCTCGTCGTCCGCCGCGACCAGGAGAACGGAGGAGGACGCTGATGCTGTCCCTCACCTATGTGAGCACCGCGACCGCGGAGCTCGACGAGTCGGCGCTCGCCGCGCTGCTGCGGCAGAGCCGCGAGAACAACGAGCGCTGCGGGCTCACCGGGATGCTCCTCTTCAAGTCCGGCCGCTTCATGCAGGTCCTCGAGGGCGAGGAGGAGCAGGTGCGCGAGCGCTACCGGATCATCGAGGCCGACGAGCGGCACACCGACGTGCAGCGGCTGCTGAGCGAGACGATCGACGCCCGGCGGTTCCCGCAGTGGTCGATGGGCTTCCCGACCCCGGAGGATGCCGACCTGCGCGCCGCCCCCGGCTACGACGACTTCTTCGCGACGCCGCTGCGGCGCCGCACCCGGTGGGAGGAGCCGTCGCGCGCGCAGCTGCTCCTGGACTGGTTCCGCCACCGGGCGTGACGGCGGGCGCGGCTCAGGACTCGGTCGGCTCCGCGTTGCGCTCGTCGGCGAGGTTCAGTCCGCCCGCGCTGTTCGCCGCGAGGACCAGGTGCTCGATCCAGTCCCGGTTGATGCTCGGGGAGCGACTGCTGGCGTACTCGAAGTGGATCGGCACGCCGTTGTCCATCCACAGCGCGTGCCGGCCCTCGATCGACTCGGGCTCCGGGCGCCACGAGACGAAGAACGCCTCGCTCCGCCGCAGCTTGACGCCGATCACGACCTGCAGGTGGAAGAGCGCCCGGTCCTCGAGGGTGAACGACTCGGTGCCGTAGTGCAGGTGGCCCATGATCTCTCCTGTGCGGCCGTGATGCGGCGGCCTCGGCACACCCTAGGGGCGCGACGGCACGCGTCGCACGCGCGCCGGAAACACGTCGAGAGAGCGCGACCACCCGCGTCGTAGGGGCGTCAGTCCGCGTCGTCGTCGGATCGGGACCCCGTGCTCCCGGCCCGCTTCGACCGCTCCGTCCCCAGGGCGACGAACGCGACGGCGATGGCGGCGAACGGCAGCGCCAGCGCCCAGTTGTCCAGCGTGATGCCGAGGGCGACCGCGAGCCCGAGGAAGGCGACCGCGACGCCGAGGTAGGTCTGCTTCTCCCCGGTCGACGAGCTCATCCTCCGACGTTAACCGGCGGTCGCGGGCGGCACCTCCGTCGGGCGGCGGATCCCTCCGCCGGGACCTCGGCCGATCGGAGGAGGGGCCCGATCAGGCCCGGTCGGACCCGCGGTCAGCCCTCGATCAGGACCAGGACCAGGAGGCGAGCACCGACTCGGCGAGGTCCTCGCGGTCGTCGTCCTCGACCGTGGGGCTGAAGGAGAAGGTCACGACGTAGGTCTGCTCGTTCTGCGTCAGGTAGTACTGCTCGATGCTGTACGACGCGCCCTGCGCGGTCAGCGCGGCGCTGAGGTGCGCCGACTCCGCCCCGGCGACCTGGACGCGGTCGCGGACCTCGACGTCGGTCGCTCCGGCGCCCTCGAGCTCGTCGGCGCCGGCTCCCTCGACCTGCTCCGGGGTGACGGCGCCGGCCGGGCTGAGGACGACGTTGACGTTGTCCGAGAAGCCGTCGGTGTCGGTGAGGTCGGCGGCGAGGGTGTCGGCGCCGATCGTCGACGGATCGGTGTCGGGGACGTCCCAGCCCTCGGGCACCGAGTAGAGGTAGCCGTCGCCCGCGACCTCGACGCCGGCGGCCGGGGCGGTGTCGATCTCGTCGACGTCGGAGCCGCCGTCGGACCCTCCCGCCGAGGTGCAGCCGGTCAGGAGGAGGGCGAGGGCGACGGTCGCGCCGAGGCGCTGGGAGCGGGACATGCCTCCACCGTAGGGCGACCTGTGTTCGCAGCGGGGCCGGACCCGTCCTGCCTGCGCGACCCCGTGCGGGGGGTGCGCCGCCCTCGCGTGACCGCCGGACGCCGCCGCCCGGTCGTGCTCAGCTCAGGCGCTCGAGGAGATGGACGACCACCTCGTCGCCCAGCTCCTTGCCGAGCTTCTTCCGCAGTGCCGCGCTGATCGAGAGCATGTGACCGCCGGTGCCGGTGGGCAGCAGTCCCGCCGTGAGCGGGAGGGCGTCGATCGTCGCGACGACCCGCACGGTCCTCCCCGTGCCCAGCAGGGCGGCGGAGTCGGGGACCTCGACGCACGACCAGAGGTCGCCCTTCACCGTCACTCCGATCGGGGCCGTGAAGGTGACGTCGAGCGGGGTCGGGTCGGTGCTCACGGGCGACTCCTCGTGCTGGGGGCGGGCTTCCGGTCGGGAGCCTAGCGAGGGGCTCCCGGCCGTGCACCCGTCACGCCGCGTACGCCGACGAGCCCGACCTCGGCGTGCTGCACCTCGATCTGCGCACGGCGCTCGAGACCGCGTTCACCGCGTCCCTGGTCGGGGTGCTGCCGCGCGCGTGAGTGACGGGGTCCGTCCTGTGCGGGAGCGCCGGGCCTTGCCCCTGCGGGCGCTCCGGACGAGGATCGAGCGGACCGCGAGGAAGGGGTGGCGATGTCGGAGCCGGTACCGCACGAGGCGCTGCACAAGGACGGCAGCATCCGGGGCCGCGGCTGGATGCTCGACGACGAGCTGCACGGGCACTGGGAGTGGTTCCGCCTCGACGGCACGCTGATGCGCAGCGGCTCCTTCGACCGGGGCCGGCAGGTCGGCGTCTGGACGACGTACGACCGCTCCGGAGCCCCGCACAAGGAGACGCACTTCGGCGAGTGACCGTGCTCCCGCTCCCGTGAGCGAGGATCGGGGGCATGGATGCACAGCCACGACTCCCCGACGGACGCGCCGACGGTGTCTGGTGCCGACTCGGGGAGCCGGGCACGACGGTGCGGATCGCGTCGTCCGGAGTCGACTGGATCTGCCTCGACGCGCAGCACGGAGCGTTCGACGACGCGGCCGTTCTCGCGACGATGCAGGCGCTGGCCGTCCTGCGCGAGCGGCCGCCCGTCGCCGTCCGTGTCGTGGAGCTCTCGGACGCCCTGATCGGCCGGGCGCTCGACTCCGGTGCCGACGTCGTGATCGTGCCGATGATCGAGACGGCGGAGGACGCGCGCGCGGCGGCCGCCGCCGCGCACTACCCGCCGGCCGGGCGCCGCAGCTGGGGGCCGATGGCCGACCTCCGGGGCGGGGAGGCCCCCTCGGCGGCCGAGGCGCGGCCGGAGCTGTGGGTCATGATCGAGACCCGCGCGGGCCTCGACGAGGTCGAGCGGATCCTCGCGGTGCCGGGCGTCGCCGGCGTCTTCGTGGGGCCGTTCGATCTCGCGATCGGGCTCGGAGTGGAGCTCGCCGACCTCCTCGCCGCCGACGCTCCCGGAGACCCGCTGCCGAGGATCGTCGCCGCCGCCCGCCGCGCGGGGAGGGGCACCGGCGCGTTCGCGGGGGATCCGGTGCGCGGCGGGCTCCTCCGCTCGCTCGGGTTCGACCGGGTCGCGGTCGCCACGGACCTGTCGCTGATCGCCGCCGGCGCCGCCGCGGTGCTCGGGACGGGCGTCGCCGAGCGCTCCGCCTACTGAGGGCGCCGCTGCGACCACCACCGCAGACCGGTGAAGGCCGCGCCCGCCACCACGACGTGGACCAGCACGAGGGCGATCGCGTCGGGCTCGACGAACTCGACCGTCCACCCCGACGGCGCCCACGGCATCCCGCCGAGCAGGGTGCGGGTGACGGTGAGCTGCGTCGCGTGGAACGCGATCGCGACGAGCAGCGGCCCCTCGACCGGCAGCCGCCGGGCCGCGACGAGCGCCAGCCCGAACAGCACCAGCTGCAGCACGTACGCGATCGGATCGCCCCCCGACGGGGTCGGCGACGGCGCGGCGGCCGTCCCTCCCAGCAGCGTCGTCACGGCCCACTCCACCGGGCCGATCACGAGCACGAGGAGCGGGAAGAGGGCGGTCGTGGCCGCGGTCGCCACGACGAGCCCCCACCCGTCGCGGAGGTCCGTCCACACCGAGCCCCGCAGGGCGAGCTCCTCGGGCAGCGCCTCGTAGAGCGTGATCACCGCGCCGTTCAGCAGCAGGAATCCGGCGACGGCGAGCGGATCGACGGACTCGACGCGGATCCAGCCGGCCAGCGCCGCGGGCAGCCAGACGGCGAGCCCCGATCCGACGCCGACGACGGCGCCGAGCGTGAGCGGGCGGAGCACGTGCCGGCTCAGCCCGAGGCTCGAGACGCTCCGACGGCCGCTCCGGCGCCGCAGCAGCACGATCGCGGGCACCACGAGGGCCGACAGGAGCACCGCCTGGATCGACACGACGGCGAGGCGCGGGAGGCCGACGGCCTGATCGAGTGCGGTGGCGGCGCCGATCGCGGTGCCGAGTCCGGCTCCGAGGATCAGCCAGGCGAGGAGCGCCAGGAGGAGCGACCGCGTCCGCGGCACGGGGCGGCGGT
>NZ_JAMRYM010000107.1:0-10571 GCF_023743255.1 Rathayibacter rubneri
CGGCGACGGCGTCCAGATGCAGCGGCACGCCCGCCGACGCGCAGACGGCGGCCAGCTCGACGACCGGGGCGATCGTGCCGATCTCGTTGTTGACCCACAGCGCCGAGACCAGGGCGACGGAGGAGGGGTCGCGGGCGATCGCGGCCGCCAGCACCTCCGGCAGCAGCACCCCCTCGGCGTCGAGCGGGAGCCACTCGACGTCCGCCCCCTCGTGGCGGGCGAGCCACTCGACGCTGTCGATCGTGGCGTGGTGCTCGCCGGCCGGCACCAGGATGCGCCGCCTCGACGCGTCCTCGGCCCGGCGCTGCCAGTAGAGGCCCTTGAGCGCGAGGTTGATCGCCTCCGTGCCTCCCGCGGTCAGGATCACCTCGATCGGCTCGCAGCCCAGAGCGTCGGCGAGAACCTGGCGGGCGTCCTCGAGCCGGCGGCGCGCCTCCTGCCCGGCGCCGTGCACCGACGAGGGGTTGCCGGAGTGCCGGGAGGCCTCGACGAAGGCGGCGAGCGCCGCGGGCCGCAGCGGGGTCGTCGCGGCGTGGTCGAGGTAGATCACCGGCTGTCCCCCGTCCGCGTGCGACCGCGGAGGAGGTCTCCGGGCCTTCACTACTGTAAGTCGCATGACCTCTCTCGACCCTCTGTCCCGGCTCGGCGTGAGGGTGGACGCGGAGGGCGGCGAGCTGCGCGTGTGGTCGGCGAACGCGAGCGCGATCGACCTCCTGCTCTACGACGAGAAGGACCCCGCGTGGGTGACCCGCACCGTGCCGCTCGCGCGCGGCGAGCACGACGTGTGGTCCGCCCGGTCCGCCCTGCTGAGCGTCGGCCGCCGGTACGCGATCCGCGTCGACGGTCCCGACGGCCCGCGCCACCGCTTCGATCCGCGCACCGCCCTCCTCGAGCCGTACTCGAAGGGACTCCTCCGGGTCGCCGAGAACGAGTGGCGCTCGGTCGTCGTCGACGACTCCTTCGACTGGGGCACCTCCGCGAAGCCGGGCACACCGCTGGACCGCACCGTGATCTACGAGGCGCACGTGAAGGGCCTCACGAAGCTCAACACCGCGCTGCCCGTCGAGCTCCGCGGCACCTACGCGGGGCTGGCGCACGAGTCGACCGTGTCGTCGCTCCTGGAGCTCGGAGTGACCGCCGTCGAACTGCTGCCGGTGCACGCCTTCGTCTCGGAGCAGCGGCTGCTGCGCCAGGGCCTGACCAACTACTGGGGCTACAACACGCTGAACTTCTTCAGCCCGCACGCCGCCTACGCCTCCCCCTCCGCTCAGCGCGGTGGACCGACGGCGGTGCTGCGCGAGTTCAAGGGCATGGTGAAGCTGCTGCACGAGGCCGGGCTCGAGGTGATCCTCGACGTCGTCTACAACCACACCGCCGAGGAGGGCCCTAACGGCCCGCGCTCGAGTCTGCGCGGCATCGACGACGCGAGCTGGTACCGCCAGACCGACGAGGGCCACTACGTCGACGTCACCGGCTGCGGGAACACGATCGACTTCGGACGGCCCGTCGCCCAGCGGATGGTGCTCGACTCGCTCCGCTACTGGTCGAGCGAGGTCGGCATCGACGGCTTCCGGCTCGACCTCGCGGCGACGCTCGGGCGCGACGAGAGGGCGCACTTCCGCTCCGATCACCCGCTGCTCGTCGCCGCGGTCGAGGACCCGGAGCTCGCCGACGTCAAGATGATCGCGGAGCCGTGGGACGTGGGCATGGGCGGCTGGCAGACGGGGAACTTCCCGACCGGCTGGTCGGAGTGGAACGACCGCTACCGCGACCGGGTCCGCAACTTCTGGCTGTCGGACATCGACTACGCCCGCCGCGCCGGCACGGCTCCCGTCGGGATCGGCGGATTCGCCACCCGCCTGACCGGGTCCTCCAACACGTTCTCGACCGAGCGCGGACCGCTCGCCTCCGTCAACTTCGTCACCGCGCACGACGGCTTCACGCTCGCCGATCTGGTCTCGTACAACGTCAAGCACAACATCGGCAACGGCGAGTCCAACCGGGACGGGTCGGACAACAACCGCTCCTTCAACCACGGCTTCGAGGGGCCCACTCCCGACGAGGGCGTCACGCACGCGCGCCGCAAGGCCATGCGCAACCTGCTGGGCACGCTCCTGCTCTCGGCCGGCGTGCCGATGATCACCGCGGGCGACGAGTTCGGCCGCAGCCAGCGCGGGAACAACAACGCCTACTGCCAGGACTCCGACCTCACCTGGCTCCGCTGGGACAGCCGGAGCGACTGGCAGCTCGAGCTGCGCGAGCACACCCGCGCTCTGATCCGGCTCCGCCGCGAGCATCCGGCACTGCGCCCCTCCCGCTACGGCAGGGAGGGCGAGGTGACGCCGAGCGCGAGCACGATGCACTGGTTCGACGTCCACGGCCGCCGCATGTCCGAGCACGACTGGACCTCGGCCGAGAACCGGACGATGCAGTACCTCGCCACCTCCACCCCCGAGACCGAGGAGCTGGACCGGGTGCTGCTCGTGGTGCACGGCGTCGAGCACGAGACGAGCGTCGTGCTCGCCGGGAGCGAGGGCGTGACGGGGTACACCCGCCTCTGGAACAGCGACGAGCCAGTGCCGCTCGAGCACGGCGAGACGTTCGAGCCCGGGCAGGTCATCCGCGTCGCGGGGACGTCGATGCAGCTGTTCGCGGCGCACGGGGCGATGACCGGAGACGTCGGCTGATGGCAGCGCGGAGCGGCCCAGGCACGCCGGCGACCGTCGCTCTGACGACGGCGGGCATCCCGTTCACGCCGCGGGAGTACCGCCACGACCCGTCCACCACCAGCTACGGCACGGAGGCGGCCGAGGCGCTCGGCGTCGAGCCGGACCGGGTCTTCAAGACCCTCCTGGCGGACGTCGACGGGGAGCTCGTCGTCGGCGTCGTCCCGGTCACCGGATCGCTCGATCTCAAGGAGCTCGCGGCGGCGGTCGGCGGCAAGAAGGCGGCGATGGCGGATCCGGCCCTCGCGCAGCGCCGCACCGGCTACGTGCTCGGCGGCATCTCGCCGATCGGCCAGAAGACGCGCCACCGCACCGTGCTCGACGAGACGGCCGAGCTCTTCGACACGGTCCTCGTCTCGGGCGGGCGCCGCGGCTTCGACATCGAGCTCGCCCCGGCCGACCTGATCGCGGCGACCGGGGCGATCACGGCCGCCATCGGCCGCTGACGCCTCAGCCCGCGGCCGCGACCAGCCCGAGCTCCGCCGCGCGGGCGAGGAGGCGGTGCCTCGGGACGACCCGGACGGTGTAGCCGAAGGTGCCGCTGCGGTCGAGCTCGACCACACCGGCGTAGGGCGTCCTGCCGACGGCGTCGGCGGGGACGACCGCTCCGGCCGCCTCGGCGACCTCGAGGTCCTGACTGCGCACGTCGGTGAGCGAGCCGTCCGGAGCGGTCGTGCCGTAGACGACCTGCACGGTGACGTCCTCGGGCGCCAGATCGCCGAGCAGGACCCCGGCGCGCACCGCGAGCCGATCACCGCGCTGCGGCACCGCGTCGATGCCGCCCGACTCGACCGAGGCGACCGCCACTCCCGGCCATCCGGCCCGCAGGCGCGCCTTCCACGCCGACAGCTCCTTCGCGGGCTCGAAGTGGTCGACCGCGACCTCGCGGCCGGCCTCGGCCGCCGGGCGGTAGAGGGCGTCGACGTACTGCTGCACCATGCGCTCGGCCGACAGCTCGGGCGAGAGCGTCGCCAGGGTGTGCCGGATCGAGCGGACCCAGCGCCTCGGGACGCCGTCGTGGTCGCGCTCGTAGAACCGCGGCACGACCTCCGTCTCGAGCAGCTCGTACAGCGCGTCGGCCTCGAGGGTGTCGCGCGCCTCGGGGTCGAGGGCGCGATCCGAGGACGGGATCGCCCAGCCGTTCTCGCCGTCGAAGTACTCGTTCCACCAGCCGTCGAGGATCGACAGGTTCAGCGAGCCGTTCAGCGCCGCCTTCATACCGGAGGTGCCGCACGCCTCGAGCGGGCGCAGCGGGTTGTTCAGCCACACGTCGGTTCCCGGATAGAGCAGCTGCGCCATGGCGATGTCGTAGTCGGGGAGGAAGACGATGCGGCGCCGGACGTCCGCCTCCTGGGCGAAGCGGACGAGGCGCTGGATCAGCCGCTTGCCCTCCTCGTCGGCCGGGTGCGACTTGCCCGCGATCACGATCTGGATCGGGTGCTCGGGATGCGTGAGCAGCGCGCGCAGCCGCTCAGGGTCGTGCAGCATCAGCGTCAGCCGCTTGTAGGTGGGCACGCGACGGGCGAACCCGATCGTCAGCACGTCCGGGTCCAGGAGCTCGTCGAGCCAGGCCGGCGGCAGGCCGCCCGGGTTCTGCTCTCCCCACGAGCGCGCCGCGCGGATCCTGGCGTCGCGGACGAGCTGCTCGCGCATCGTGCGCCTGGCCGCCCAGAGGTCGTAGTCGCTGAGCGCGCCCGAGGACCAGTCGGCCCGTGTCGTGTCCTCGGTGCCGAGCCGCTCGCGGGCCAGGGAGGTCAGGACGGGATCGGTCCAGGTCGGCGCGTGCACGCCGTTGGTGACCGATCCGATGGGCACCTCGGCGGTGTCGAACCCGGGCCACAGCCCCGAGAACATGCCGCGGCTCACCTCGCCGTGCAGCTGCGAGACGCCGTTGGAGCGCTGCGCGAGGCGCAGCCCCATGACCGCCATGTTGAACACCCGGTCGGAGCCGCCGTCGTACGACTCCGCGCCCAGCGCGAGGACGTCGTCGACCTGGACGCCCGGCAGGAGCTCGGTCGAGAAGTACTCGCGCACCAGCGACAGGTCGAAGCGGTCGATGCCGGCCGGCACGGGGGTGTGCGTCGTGAAGACGGTGCCCGCCCTGACCACCTGGAGCGCCTCGTCGAAGGCGAGCCCCGAGCCGATCAGGCCCGAGATGCGCTCGAGACCCTGGAAGCCGGCGTGACCCTCGTTGGTATGGAACACCTCCGGCAGCGCGGTGCCCGAGACCTCGGCCCAGAGTTCGAGCGCTCGGACGCCGCCGATGCCCAGCAGGAGCTCCTGCAGCAGGCGGTTCTCGCCGCCGCCGCCGTAGAGGCGGTCGGTGACGGAGCGGAGCGAGTCCTCGTTCTCGGGGATGTCGGTGTCGAGCAGGAGCAGCGTCACGCGGCCGACCTCTGCCCGCCAGACCCGGGCGTAGAGCGCTCGGCCCTCGGGCAGCGCCAGCACGATCCGCGCGGCCGAGCCGTCCGCGAGCCGGACGACGCGCAGCGGCAGCCCGTCGGGGTCGAGGGAGGGGTAGGACTCGATCTGCCAGCCGTCCGCCGAGAGGCCCTGGGAGAAGTAGCCCGAGCGGTAGAAGAGGCCGACACCCGTCAGCGGGACGCCGAGGTCGGACGACGCCTTGAGGTGGTCGCCCGCGAGGATCCCGAGACCGCCGGAGTACTGCGGCAGCGCGGCCGCAATGCCGAACTCGGGCGAGAAGTAGGCGATCGAGCGCGGGGCCGTCGCGGGCAGCGACTGGTACCAGCGCGGCTCGCTCCGGTAGCGCTCGAGCTCCTCGCGCAGCCGCCAGGCGTCCTCGACGAAGCCGCGGTCGGCGGCGAGCTCGGCGAGGCGCTCGGGGCTGACGGCGCCGAGCAGAGCGGTGGGGTCGGCTCCCCCGCGGCGCCAGAGCTCGGGATCCACGCGCTCGAAGAGGCGGCGGGTGGGCTCGTGCCAGGCCCAGCGCAGGTTGCCGGCCAGCTCGCCGAGCGCGGCGAGCTCGGGCGGCAGGACCGAGCGGACGGTGAAACGACGGATGGCCTTCACGGGACTCCTCGACTCTCCGCGGACCCCGGCGTGCACGGGCGCAGAGCGCCGGGCTCTCGCGCGCTCGCACACCCTAGCGGACCGGATCGGCCCGCGAGCGGACTCGTCGCGGGGCTCCTGCACCGCGCATTTGCACAGGGCCGCGGGCGGGCGCAAGCGGCGTGCCGATGCGCGCCGGGGTCGCTACTGTCGTGACGTGGCTCAGACACCTTTCGGCACGTCCTCACACGGCAAAGACGCACGGCGAGCGGCCCGCGGCCGTCCCGCCCCGACCGAGCAGGCGGTGACGCCTCCCGAACCCGCACCCGTCGCGGAGCAGCAGGCACCGCCGGCGCCGGTGCCGGCGGGCAGCGGCTACCGCACCCGTGCGGAGCGCATCCCGATCATCGACCCGCAGCCGCGGCTCGAGGACGACCGCTGGCCCGCCAAGGCGTTCGTCGGCGAGGTCGTCCCGTTCGCCGCCACCGCGTTCCGCGAGGGCCACGACCTCATCGGCGTGGACCTCCTCCTGACCTCGCCCTCCGGCGCCGAGTCGCAGCACCGCATGGCGCTCCTCGCCACCGGCACCGACCGGTACGGACGCCTGGTGCTCCTGGACGCCGAGGGCGACTGGACCTACCGCATCCGCTCGTTCGCCGACGACTGGGCGACCTGGCTGCACACCGCCGAGATCAAGATCCCGGCCGGTCTCGACATCGACGTGACCTTCGCCGTCGGCGCTCAGCTGCTCGCAACCGCGGCCGATGACGCCACGCGCTCCGGCGCCGAGCGCTCGCTGCTCGCCGAGGCGGCCTCGAGCGTCGGCGACACGTCGCTGTCCCCCGAGGAGCGCCTCGCCGCCGCCGAGGACGCGGCGGTCCACGGGGCGCTCGCCCAGCGTCCGGTCATGAGCCTCTCGAGCCTCTCCGAGCCGCGCACCGTGCACGTCGAGCGCACCCGCGCGGGCGTCGGCGCCTGGTACGAGTTCTTCCCCCGCTCCGAGGGCGCCGTGCGCCACGAGGACGGCTCCGTCACGAGCGGCACGTTCGGCACCGCGGCGAAGCGCCTCCCGGCCGTCGCGGCCATGGGCTTCGACGTGCTCTACCTGCCGCCGATCCACCCGATCGGGCGCACCTTCCGCAAGGGTCCCAACAACACGCTGAACGCGGGACCCTCCGACCCCGGCTCGCCCTGGGCGATCGGCGCGGCCGAGGGCGGCCACGACGCGATCCACCCGGATCTGGGCACGGTCGAGGACTTCACCGCGTTCCACGACGCCGTGAAGGAGGCGGGCCTCGAGCTCGCCCTCGACTTCGCTCTGCAGGCCTCGCCCGACCACCCGTGGGTGACGAGCCACCCGGAATGGTTCACGACACTCCCCGACGGCACCATCGCCTACGCCGAGAACCCGCCGAAGAAGTACCAGGACATCTATCCCATCAACTTCGACAACGACCCCCGGGGCATCCGCCAGGAGTCGCTGCGGATCCTGCGGTACTGGATCTCGCTCGGAGTGAGGATCTTCCGCGTCGACAACCCGCACACGAAGCCGCTCGACTTCTGGGAGTGGATCATCCACGAGGTCAACGCCGAGCACCCGGACGTCGTCTTCCTCGCGGAGGCGTTCACCCGGCCGGCGATCATGCGCGCTCTGGGCAAGGTGGGCTTCCAGCAGTCGTACTCGTACTTCACCTGGCGCAACACCAAGGAGGAGCTCGCGGAGTTCTTCACGAGCATCTCGCACGAGACGGCCGACTACATGCGGCCGAACCTCTTCGTGAACACCCCGGACATCCTCACCGAGTACCTCCAGTACGGCGGCCCGGCGGCGTACAAGGTGCGCGCGGCCCTCGCCGCGACGGCCTCCCCGCTCTGGGGCGTGTACGCCGGTTACGAGCTCGTCGAGAACGTCGCCCGCCCGGGCGCCGAGGAGAACATCGACAACGAGAAGTTCGAGTACAAGACGCGCGACTGGGAGGCCGCCGAGGCCTCGGGACGCTCCCTCGCGCCGTACATCACGCGGCTCAACGAGATCCGGAAGGCCCACCCGGCCCTCGCGCAGCGCCGGAACCTCCAGGTGCACGGCAGCGACGACGACGCGATCCTCGTCTACACGAAGCACCTGCAGAAGGAGTTCACGGGGACCGGCGCGGCCGACACCCTGATCGTCGTGGTCAACACCGACCCGCACTCCGCCCGGGAGACGACGGTGCACCTCGACCTGCCCTCCCTGGGGCTCGAGTGGGGCGACAGCTACGAGGTCGAGGACCTGATCACCGGGGCCGTCTGGACCTGGTCGAGCGACAACTACGTGCGCCTGGACTCGTTCGTCGAGCCGGTGCACATCCTGAGCGTGAAGGCGGACGAGCGATGAGCGGCACTGTTCCCGGCGGAGACGTCCCCACCCCGGCCGACGAGGCGGGACTCGAGCCGCGCGCCGAGTCGGTCGTGACCACGGGCACGAGCTCGGCGACGACCACCGGCACCGGCATCGACGAGGCGGCGGCGGTCACGACCGCGTCCGACGACGCGTCGGGCGAGGGCGGGAGCGCCGCCGTCGACGGCCCGCTGGTGTCGGACGGCGCGACCGACGACGCTCCGGCCGACTCGGCGATCGCTCCGGCCGACTCCGTGATCGCTCCGGCCGACTCCGTGATCGAGGGGTCCGCCGCGATCGAGCTCCCCGTGATCGAGGAGTGGATCCTGCAGCAGCTCGCGACGGGCAGCAACGCGCTCCCCCACCACGTGCTCGGACAGCACGTGGTGGCGGCACGGGGCGTCGCCGATCCGGTGACGGTCGTGCGCGTGCGCCGCCCGCTCGCCGAGAAGGTCGTCGCCGTGCTCTCCACCGGGGCGCGCGTCGAGCTGACCCACCTGCACGACGGCATCTGGCAGGGCTTCCACATCCTCGGCCCGCAGCCGTACACGATCGAGGCGCGCTACGGCGACGGCGGCGAGTGGACCGCCGAGGATCCCTACCGGTTCTCCAAGACGGTCGGCGACTTCGACCTCTACCTGATCGGCGAGGGCCGCCACGAGCGGCTCTGGGAGGCTCTCGGTGCGCGGCACCGCGAGCACGAGGGCGTGTGGGGCACCTCGTTCTCGGTCTGGGCGCCGCACGCCCAGGCCGTGCGCGTCGTCGGCGACTTCAACGACTGGAGCGGCGAGGGCCACTCCCTCCGCAACCTCGGGGTCACCGGCGTCTGGGAGATGTTCGTCCCGGGTCTCGAGCCCGGCGCCCCCTACAAGTTCGACCTGCTCTCGCGGGACGGCCGCTGGGTCCGCAAGGCCGACCCGATGGCGCGCTCCACCGAGGTGCCGCCCGCGACCGCCTCGCGGATCCCGGTCTCGCACCACCAGTGGAGCGACTCCGCATGGATGGAGCAGCGCGCCGCTGTCGACCCGCACGGGCAGGCGCTCAGCGTCTACGAGATCCACCTCGGCTCCTGGCGGCCCGGCCTGGACTACCGCGACCTTGCGGATCCGCTGATCGAGTACGTGACCGAGCTGGGCTTCACCCACGTGGAGTTCATGCCGCTCGCCGAGCACCCCTTCGGCGGCTCCTGGGGCTACCAGGTCACCGGCTACTACGCGGCCTCCAGCCGTTTCGGCACCGCCGACGACCTCAAGTACCTGATCGACCGGCTGCACCAGGCCGGCATCGGCGTCATCGTCGACTGGGTCCCCGGTCACTTCCCGAAGGACGACTTCGCGCTCGCCCGCTTCGACGGCGAGCCGCTCTACGAGCACCCGGACTGGCGCCGTGGCGAGCAGATGGACTGGGGCACCTACGTCTTCGACTTCGGTCACACGCAGGTCCGCAACTTCCTCGTCGCGAACGCCCTCTACTGGCTCGAGGAGTTCCACGTCGACGGGCTCCGCGTCGACGCCGTGGCGTCGATGCTCTACCTCGACTACTCCCGCAAGGAGGGCGAGTGGCTGCCGAACGAGCACGGCGGTCGCGAGCACCTCGAGGCGATCAGCTTCCTGCAGGAGGTGAACGCCACGGCCTACAAGCTCTACCCCGGCATCATGATGATCGCCGAGGAGTCGACCAGCTGGCCCGGCGTCACCCAGCCCACCGTCTCGGGCGGGCTCGGCTTCGGGCTCAAGTGGAACATGGGCTGGATGCACGACTCGCTCGACTACATGGCGAACGATCCGCTGTGGCGTCAGTATCACCTGGGCGAGATCACCTTCTCGTTCGTTTACGCGTTCAGCGAGAACTTCGTGCTGCCGATCAGTCACGACGAGGTCGTGCACGGCAAGGGCTCGCTGATCCAGAAGATGCCGGGCGACCACTGGCAGCAGCGGGCGAACCTGCGGGCGTACCTCGCCTTCATGTGGGCGCACCCGGGCAAGCAGCTGCTCTTCATGGGCCAGGAGTTCGGCCAGTACTCCGAGTGGTCGGAGGAGCGGGGCCTGGACTGGTGGATCCTCGACCAGCCCGCGCACCGCGGTCTCTTCGACCTGGTCGGCGCGCTGAACCGCGTCTATCGCGAGTCGCCGCAGTTCTGGGAGCTCGACTTCGACCAGGCCGGCTTCGAATGGATCGACGGCGGCTCGGCCGCTCCGAACGTCATCTCGTTCCTGCGCAAGGACAAGCAGGGCCGGCCCGTCGCGGTGATCGTCAACTTCTCGGGGTCGCCGGTGCACGGCTACCGTGTGAGCCTGCCGGTCGCCGGTCGCTGGGAGGAGCTGCTCAACACTGACGCCGAGATCTACGGCGGTTCGGGAGTGGGCAACTTCGGCTCCGTCGAGGCCAAGGACGAGCCGTGGTCCGGCCGCCCCGCCTCCGCCGAGGTCGTCCTCCCCCCGCTGGCCGCCCTCTATCTG
>NZ_JAMRYM010000108.1:0-10521 GCF_023743255.1 Rathayibacter rubneri
GTCGCAGGAGCTCGGGCGCCACCCGTCCGACCGCGAGATCGCCGGTGATCGTGGGCACCGCGAAGGCGGCGAAGCTGTCGCCGCGTTCCGGAGCGAATCGGCGCGCGGCCTTCACGAGCCCGACGTACGCGACCTGGCGGAGGTCCGCCCAGTCGCCGCCGGCGCCGCCGCCGCGGGAGACGCGCCGGGCCATCGCCTCGGCGAGGCCCAGGTGGTCGAGCACGATGCGCTCGCGGATGCGGTCGCCCTCGGCGCCGTCCGCGTCGGCGGCCTCGCGGAAGAGCGAGAGCGTGCGAGCGTCCTTCTCCTCGCGGGCCGGATCCATCGCGGCGGCGGCGCGCGACGTGGCGACGTCGAGATCGGTCGTGCTCATCCGAATCCCCTTTCCGGGCGTGCTGGCGCGAGGCCCGGGGCATGGCGGATGCGGTGCGCTCCTCATCGAGCGGCCCCGGAGAAGCGCTCTGCACAGAGCACCACTGCTCCTCCGAGAAGGCGAGTCCGTTGACGCGGAGCACTGCTTCGCGATAAAGGGCGTGGGAGCGCGGTCATCCGGCCGAGCGGCGGAGCATCCCGCCCGTGCCCGGGGCCCGCGGGCCCCGGAACCGGCGTCCGGACGGAGTGCGCACCCCCGGGACGCCCCTTGTCCAGCCCGGCGGAGGTCCCCGCTCCGCGGCTAGAATCGCGGGCGTATGTCTGAGCTCACCCCGCCCTCCGATCGCGCCGCAGCGGCGCACCCGTTCACGACCGCGACCGGGAGCGACGTGCGCGTCCGCTTCTGCCCGTCCCCGACCGGGACGCCGCACGTCGGCCTCATCCGCACCGCCCTGTTCAACTGGGCGTACGCGCGGCACACGGGGGGCACGTTCGTCTTCCGCATCGAGGACACCGACGCGGCCCGCGACAGCGAGGAGAGCTACGAGCAGATCGTCGACGCGCTGCGCTGGCTGAAGCTCGACTGGGACGAGGGTGTCGGAGTGGGCGGCCCGAATGGTCCGTACCGCCAGTCCGAGCGCACCGACGTCTACCTCGACGTGATCCAGCGCCTGCTCGCCTCGGGCCACCTCTACGAGAGCTACTCCACCGCCGAGGAGATCGACGCGCGCAACGAGGCCGCGGGCCGCGCCAAGCAGCACGGCTACGACAACTTCGACCGCGGTCTCACCGAGGAGCAGCGCGCGGCGTTCCGCGCCGAGGGCCGCAGCCCCGCGCTCCGCCTCCGCGTCCCCGACGCCGATCTCTCCTTCGACGACCTGGTCCGCGGTGAGATCACCTTCCCGGCCGGCTCCTTCAGCGACTTCGTCGTCGTGCGCCCCAACGGCCAGCCGCTCTACACGCTGGTGAACCCGGTCGACGACGCGATCATGCAGATCACGCACGTGCTCCGCGGCGAGGACATCCTGCCCTCCACCGCCCGGCAGATCGCGCTGTACCACGCGCTGATCGACATCGGAGTGACCACCTTCGTGCCGCGCTTCGGCCACCTCCCGTACGTCATGGGCGAGGGCAACAAGAAGCTCTCGAAGCGCGACCCCTCCTCGAACCTCTTCCACCACCGCGACCGCGGCTTCATCCCCGAGGGCCTCGTGAACTACCTGGCGCTGCTGGGCTGGTCGCTGACCCACGACCGCGACGTCTTCTCGATCGACGAGATGATCGCCGCGTTCGACGTCGCCGACGTGAACCCCAACCCCGCGCGCTTCGACCTGAAGAAGGCCGAGTCGATCAACGGCGACCACATCCGCCTGCTCGCGGTCGACGACTTCACCGAGCGCACCGTGCCGTACCTGATCGCCGCGGGCGTGCTCGACGGCGAGCCGACTCCTGCGCAGCGCGCGGTGCTCGACGCCGCCGCGCCGCTCGTCCAGGAGCGCATCGGCCTGCTCGGCGAGGCGCCCGGCATGCTCGGCTTCCTCTTCACCACGGCCGACGCGCTGACGTACGACGAGGACGCGCTCAAGGGCCTGCCCGCGAACGCCGGCGACGTGCTCGACGCCTCGATCGCCGCGCTGTCCGCGGTGCCGGAGGGGGAGTGGCTGACCGCCTCGATCCAGGCCGCGCTCGCCTCGGCCCTGATCGAGGGCCTCGGGCTCAAGCCCCGCATCGCCTACGGACCGCTGCGCACCGCGATCTCGGGTCGCCGCGTCTCGCCCCCGCTGTTCGAGTCGATGGAGATCCTCGGCAGGGCGGAGTCGCTCGCGCGGCTCTCGCGCCTCGCCGACCGCACCTCCGCCTCCGCCGGACCGGCCTGAGCATGGCCGAGGCGGTGGGAGGGCACTACGACGTCGTCGTGATCGGCGCGGGCCCGGCCGGTCTGTCGGCGGCGCTCAACCTGGCGCGCGCCCGTCGCAGCGTCCTGCTGCTCGACAGCAACCGTCCGCGCAACGCCGCGACGCTGCACTCGCACGGCTTCCTGACCCGCGACGGGGTCTCTCCGCTCGAGCTCCGCCGCCTCGGCCGCGAAGAGGTCGAGAGCTACGAGGCCGCCGAGGTGCACAACGCCCTGGTGACCTCGGTCGAGCGCTCGGGCGGCGAGTTCCTCGTGTCCGCGCGCGGCGTGCGCGGTGCGGCGGACCGCGCCGTCGTGGCCACCGCCGTCGTCGTCGCCGCCGGGCTGAGCGAGAAGCTGCCCCGCCTGCCGAGCCTCCGCGCCTACTACGGCACCGCCGTGCACAGCTGCATGGAGTGCGACGGCTACGAGAAGGCGGGGGAGCCCCTCGCCCTGATCGGCGAGACGTCCGACCTCGCCGAGCGCGCCATGCTGCTCTCGCAGTGGAGCACCGACCTGGTCGTCTTCACCAACGGCATCGGAGTCGTCAGCGACGCCGACGAGTCGCTGCTCGGCTCGATCGGCATCCGCGTCGAGCGCCGCCCGGTCGCCGACCTCGCGGGCGAGCGCGCGGAGATGACCGGCGTGCTGCTGGAGGACGGCGACGTGATCCCGCGCACCGGAGCCTTCGTCCGCCCGATCTGGGTCCCCGTCCTCGAGTACCTCGACGCGGCCGGCCCCGAGACCGACGGCGACGGCTTCCTCCTGGTGGACGCGGGCGGACGCACCTCGGTGCCCGGCCTCTACGCCGCCGGCGAGGTCACCGCCCCCGGACCGCAGCAGCTGATCGTGGCCGCCGGCTCCGGCGCCCAGGTCGCCTCGGCCGTCAACCGCGACCTCGTGCGCGCCCGCCTGGGCGAGGCCGCACCCGAGTCGGAGGCCCACGCGATCCACGAGGCCGGCGTCGATTTGAGCGGCGTGCGCCCGTAGGGTAGTGTTCTTCCTTGGCGCCGGAAGTTCTTCCGGCGGCTACCTGGCCTCCTCCCTCACCTGTGGATGGCCATTGGGGTATGGTGTAATTGGCAACACGGCTGATTCTGGTTCAGTTGTTCTTGGTTCGAGTCCAGGTACCCCAGCACTTCTTCTGCTCCGCTCCGGCGTAGGCGTTTCGTCATCGCTGCTGTCTCACCGCAGTGAGAGCTTCTTCCGCAGGTACTCGAGCAGTGCCGACTCTGCGATCGCCGTCGACTCTGTGACCGGTGAGGGAGGGCGGGGAGGGAACTCGCGCGCTGTAGCCTCCTCGCATGAGTGCGATGACGCCGGCAGGATGGTTCCCTGATCCCTTCGGTCGGTTCGACCATCGCTACTGGGATGGGACGCTGTGGACCGAGCACGTAGGGGCGGCCGGTCGCCAGCTGGTCGATCCTCCGGTAGTGGGCCCGCCACCGCGGCAGGTGGAGCGGGACACCGCCGAGCCCGTCCGAGAAGTGGGCTCCACCGGCAAGAAGGTCCAGCGCCAGGTTCGTCGGCTCGGGCTCTCCGACGACGGGTCGGCAGGAGGTGGCACCCTGTTCTCGGAGCGGATCCTCGTGATCAACCAGAAGGCGAAGCTGTTCGAGCGGAAGTCCGAATACGGAGTCTTCGAGAGGGGCGGTCGGCGAGTAGGCGGGGTTCGGCAGTTCGGCACAAGCATGTCGGGCGCCGTAGTCGGGCGCGAGAACGCGACGAAGCGCCTTCAGATAGTCGACGAGCGCGGTCAGCCGGTCTTGACCTTGACCCGTCCCGCGACGCTCGTGAAGTCGAAGATCACTGTGCGCAATGCTGACGGATCGCCTCTCGGGCAGATCATTCAGGAGAACTTCGGCGTTCTCGCGTCGATGCTCGGCGGGCGCTTCAACATCCGCTTCCGTATGGAAGCGGATGGCAAGACGCTCGGAACCATCAACGCCGAGAGCTGGCAGGCCTGGGACTTCAGCATTCAAGACCCTGGCGGAGAAGAAATCGGCCGGATCACGAAGACGTGGGCGGGGCTCGGCAAGGAGAGGTTCACGACGGCGGATAACTACGTCCTCGAGATGCACCGTCCTCTCGAGGATCCGCTGCTCTCCTTGGTCGTCTCAGCTGCGCTCGCCGTCGATACGGTTCTTCATCAGGACGGTGACGGTCGGCGCAGTCGTTGACTCGAGGAAGTGCTCAGCGCCCGTCGTTCCCGCAACTCATCAGGGCGTCAGTGCGGACCGGATCCGACCCTCCCATCGCCTCGCGGCTACCGGCCGAGCGGCAGCGCACAGCACGGAGAGCACGACTCGTCCATCCCGTTATGCGTCTGCGCCGCACGGTTACTCTGGCGTGATGAGGGCTCAGCGAAGTCGGAAGCGCGGCCTCGCCGCCCTCGCCCTCACCGCGGTGCTCCTGCTCGCCGGCTGCTCCGGCGACTCCTTCCGCGCGGACTTCGCGCGCACCTTCGGCAGCGACGAGGCCGTCGCCGATCTCGAGCTCTCGACGGTCGACGACATGCCCTTCACCGGCGGAGTGAGCGCCGAGGTGGTGGCGCGCGAGGACCTCGACGAGGCCGGACTTCAGGCACTCGCCGGCCGCCTCAGCGCGTTCGCGTCGCAGCGGCCGGTGGGCGACGTGCGGGTCGTGCTCGATGCGGAGGGGCTCAGCCTCCCCGTCTCGGGCGACCCCGACCTCACCGACGGGAGGATCGCGGCGGCCCTCGAGCTGCGGGACGATGCGCGGGTGTCGTCCGTCGCCCTGACCGCGGACGACAGCGACGACCGCGTGAGCGGGTTAAGCCTCTTCCTCTCCGACAGGGCGACGGCGGAGGACCTCTTCGCGCTCGCCCGGAATACTCCCGACCTGCTCCCGGACGCTGCTCCCGTGCACGTCAGCGTGCAGAGTTCCGATCGGTCGGCGCTCGTCAGTGGAGACCCGGGCGAGTGGATCGGCGCTGCCGAGGGCACGTGGGCGGCGGTCTCGACCGTCGTTCCCGCGTCCGGCTTCCGAGCCGTGCCGGAGCGGCTCGAGGTGACGCTGGCCGACGAGGACGACCTCGCCGCGGCGGAGTCGGCGTCCGCGGCGAGCGGCGGCCCTGCGGTCGCGTTCTCGAGTCCGCTGGTCGCCCTCGGCGACAGCGGCACCGGAGTCGCGGCCCGCGTCGTGCTCGCCGCTCTCGCCCCCGAGATCCTCGCCGACGTCCGCTCGGTCTGGACGGACGACGACCGCCTCCGCCTCGCCGTCGACTCGGCCGACCGCGCCGCGGCCGTCGCGGAGGCGGTGTCCGCGACTCCCGGCTCCGCGGAGTTCGCGACCCTCGCGATCACCGTCGGCGAGGGCCCGACCCTCGAGGTCAGCGCCGCACCCCGCTCCTTCGGCGCCGCCGTGGCCGACGCGTCCGCGCTGCTCGCGACTCCGGGCGTCACCGCGGTGGCCCGTTCGGACCGGTCGGTGACGGTGACGGCCGCGGGTGACGACGGCGACCTCGGGCGACTCCTCCCTCCTGCACGGAGCCTCGCCGCCGAGGGCGCCCGCATTTGCATCCAGCGCGCCGACGGCACCGGGGTCTGCGACACGTCCACCGGCTGACGGCGTCGAGTCGCGGTCGCTCCGCGCCGATGCCCGCCGCACGCCGCTCCGCCCCGCGCCGGGGCGTGCCACGATGAAGCCGTACATCGCTCAGAGACGCGCCTCCGGCGTGTCCCGAGAAGGGGGAATCTCGTCCATGCAATCAGACCTGCTCTGGATCGTCATCGCGGGGGTCGTCGCCGGCGCCCTGCTGCTGCTGGCACTCATCGGCTTCTTCATCTTCCGCGCCTGGTACCAGGTGCCTCAAGCCGACGAGGCGATCGTGATCGTCGGTAAGAAGCAGAAGGGGGATGACGGGCTGACGTCCAACATGACCGTCATCACCGGCGGCGGCGCGTTCGTCAACAAGCTGACCCAGCGCTCCGACCGCATCTCGCTGCGGTCGCGGCAGATCAAGATGGAGCCGGTCGCGCAGACCAAGAACGGCGTGACGATCCACCTCGCGGGCGTCGCCCTCGTCAAGATCGGCTCCACGGCCGACCAGGTGCGCGCAGCCGCCGAGCGCTTCGCGTCGCAGGATCAGTCGATCGACGTCTTCACGACCGAGCAGCTCGAGGGCGCCCTCCGCGGCGTCGTCGCGAAGCTCAGCGTCGAGGAGGTCATGCAGGACCGGCAGAAGCTGGGCGACGAGATCGCAGAGGGGATCAAGGGCGACCTGCTCGCCCAGGGACTCGTCCTCGACTCGTTCGCGATCCAGGGCGTCACCGACCGCAACGGCTACATCGAGGCGCTCGGCGCGCAGGAGATCGAGCGCGTCCGTCGCGAGGCCGACGTCGCCCGGATCAACGCGGCTCGCGAGGTCAAGGCCCGCCAGCTCGCGACCGACGAGGCGAACCTGATCGAGCAGACCGCCTACGACAAGAACACCGCTGCCGCGAAGTCCGAGGTCGGCCGCGCCAACGCCGAGGCCGAGCAGGCAGAGAACCTGGCCCGCGCCGAGCGCGAGCAGGCCGTCCTCGTGCAGCGCGCCGAGAACCGCCAGGCCGAGCTCGACGCCGACGTCAAGCGCGTCGCCGACGCCGAGAAGTACCGCCGACAGACCGAGGCCGACGCCGACGCCTACGGGCGCGCCAAGAAGGCCGAGACCGACCGCCAGGTCGCTCAGCAGGTGTCCGACGCCGAGGCGTACGCCGTTCAGCGCCAGGCGGAGGCCCGCCAGGCGTCCGCCGCGGCCGAGGCTGCCGCCGTGAGCGCCCGCGCCGAGGCCGAGGCGCACGCTCTGCGCGCCAAGGCCGGCGCCGAGGCCGAGGCCCTGCGCGCGAACGCGACCGCCGAGGCGGAGGCCATCCGGGCCAAGGGTGAGGCGAGCGCGGCGGCCATCGCGGCCGAGGCGGAGGCGCTCCGCGAGAACCAGGAGGCGATCCTGGGTCGCGAGCTCATCGGTCAGCTGCCCTCGCTCATGTCCGAGTTCGCCAAGGGCTACCAGAACGTCGGCACCGTGACGCTGATCGGTGGCGACACCGCCGGCACGCACATCGCCCGCGAGCAGGCGGCGAGCCTCGCCGCGACCTTCGACAGCGTCAAGTCGGCGACCGGCGTCGACCTGGGGGCGATCCTCCAGGGACAGGCGTTCGGCCGCGGGGTCGGTGCGGCCGCTCAGGGGTCGGGCCAGTCCGACCCGACCGCGGTGCCCTCGACGAGCTGATCTCCGATGGCGGGCCGCCCGGCCCGGTGCCTGATGGTGGTGCCGGGTCGGGCGGCTGCGAGAAGTCCGGAAGTTCTCGGACGACGCGGCAACGCGGGAAGCGGACCGTGTCGCTCAACCAGTGGTCGCGAACCGGCCGGCGAGGGAAGCGCAGGCCCCGGATGGCGACGAGTCACTGCGGCCGCGGCCGCCCACTGGACGTGGGAAGGTCCCTCCGGCCCGCTCAGGCCCCGGAATGCGTCCACTCGCAGGAGCGGCACCTGACCAGACAGCGTGTCAGCCCCCCCCCAGCGTCGAGGGCGCTCTCCATGTGACCCGCAGACCGCCGTGCGGCAGGTACGACCAATCTGGACGATGTTCTCCCGGCCCCGTTCTGCGCCGATCCGACCCCTCCGGTGCTTTCCGTCGCACGATATTCGCTATGAGCGACCGAGAAACGATCGATGGCCGACCCGTGACCGAGCAGCAGATCGCGGACTGGGCGGCGGAGGCCGAGAAGGGCTACGACGTCGGCGCCCTTCGTGCCCGCGGGCGGGGTCGCCCCGGACGCTCCGGTGCACGGTCGCGATCGATCCGTCACGAATAGCCGCTCAGCCTCGACAGGCACGGCGTTTCCTGACGGAGTGGGTCACGCCGGCTCCCTAGGAGCAGTGCTGAATGCGCTGCGGCAGCGCTGCACCGCGGGCGAGGCGGTCCCGGGCGGAGCGCGCCCCACTCAGAAGTAGCGCCTCAGGTGCTCCCTCAGCGCGTCGTCGCACACGTACACGTACGTCCCCCGGATCCCGCGCGTCAGCAGCACCGTGTAGATGTTGCGGACGTAGGCGAGCAGATCCTCGTCGGAGTAGGTGATGCCCAGCTTCGGGTTGTTCTCGCGGCCCTTCGTGTCGTGGTAGTTCGAGCGGTCGAAGACGATCCGCTCCGCGACCGGATCGAAGCGCAGGTCGCGTCCGATGATCACGCCGGCGTAGTTGAGGTCGTAGCCCTGGACGGTGTGGATCGAGCCGACCTCGTCGATCGCGCCGGGGGAGTTGATCCAGTCGCGCTGGGTCTGATTCCACCGCAGCGACAGACCGTCGATCTCGATGTCGAACGCGTCCTTCTGCTTCCTCGTGATCCACTTCCACGCGTACCCGGCGATCAGGCGGGCGAGCCCGTGCTCCTGCTCGCGGAGCAGCAACTCCCGGCGCAGCTCGTGCACGTCGTCGAAGAAGCGCAGGTCGTAGCCGCCGAAGTCCTCGCGCTGCGGAGGCGGCGCATCAGACAGCACCGCCCGCACGTATCCGACGTAGTCCTTGTCCGCTGCGATGCGCATCTGCGAGCGCAGCGGATAGACGCGGCTGGTCGCGGAGGCTTCGGCGAGAAGGCTCCGGGTCACCGCGGCAGGGAGGTCCATCGGGCGGACCGTCTGGGCGGTGTCGAGCATCAGGATCACGTGCCTGCTCTGCGCCCGGATCCAGTCGAGCTGCGTGTATTCGAGCGCGTCCTCGCCGAAGAGCCTCCGGTTGACGTCGGCGAACGTCTTGTTCAGCGGGCCGGAGGGCTGGTTCGCCCGCTGGCTCAGCCGGTGCGCTTCGTCGACGAGGAGGAGGTCGAAGGGCTCGGCGCTCTTCCCGACCTCGAACGGGGTGAGCACCAGATCCTTCGACAGCCCCGGCGTGAGCGTGAAGACCCGCGCGATCGATCCGCGCAGCGACTGCTGCGGAACCACCAGTCCGATGCGGAGCGTCGACAGCAGTTCCCTGTGCCCGGGCGTGAAGAAGTCGCTGAAGACGGAGTCGCTGTCCAGCGGCTCCTCCGGATCGTGCCGACGGATGTCCTGGAGCAGCTTCATCAGGTAGATCGCGACGACGGTCTTGCCCGTCCCGGGATCCCCCTGCACGACGACGGTGCTCCGCTCGCCCGACTCGAGGTCGGCGAAGAGGCCCTCGAGGATGTCCTCGACGGCGATCGCCTGATCGTGGTTGAGCGCCTTGAACGGCGAGAGCTTGAAGAGGTCGCTGTTGATGATCTCCGGAAGCGTCCGCCGGAAGAGGTGCTCCTCGGTTCGCAGGACCTCGAACACCCCGTCGAACGTCCGGCGGTAGGAGTCGCGGTCGAAGTAGTCGGCGTCGGTGATGCCCGCATTGTGGTTCAGCACCTGCAGCCGGCCCTCGCCCGAGAGCATCCGCAGGAGGAAGGACTCGAGGTCGAGGCACGCGGACTTGTTGAAGGTGTCGTCCAGGACGACCCGCACCCGCTCGAGCCGGCTCTTCTCGGGGGAGTCCAGATGCTGGCGGAGGCGTCCCTCCGCGTTGAGAGACTCGCCGACGTAGACCTCGGCCGCACTGTCCAGCACGTACACGACGGGCCAGTTGCGGTGCCGCGGGTCGGCGGCCCCCCACGCGCGGACCTGATCGGAGTCGAAGGGCAGGCGCTCGAGGCTAAAGCCGGTCATACTTCTCGCTCCGTCCGCGAGCCTTGTCGACGGGGTACTTCTCGCGGGTCTTCCTGAGCTTGGCGAGGACGATCTCGTCCGCGTCCACTCCCAGCCGGTCGGCGAGCAGGAGGCAGTACGTCAGCACATCCGCGAGCTCCTCGACCGCCGACGGCAGGTCGCCCTCGCCCCACTGGAAGCACTCGAGCAGCTCGCCCGACTCGATGCTGATGCTCTTCGCGAGGTTCTCGGGGGAGTGGAACTGCGCCCAGTCGCGCTCCTGGACGAACGAGCGGAGGGCATCGAGGACGTCGTCACCGGGCATGGCTGCCAACCTATTCGACAGGCGGCGTCCCCGCTCCCGCGAGCCGGCACCGGCCCGGTGGTCGCGAAGCGGTCCTCGAAGGACGAGCAGACCCCGGATCGGGTCGACTCGACGCGGTCTCGGCCGCCCAGTGGACGCGGAACGGCTCCGACGGCCCGGCGGTTTCTTAGGGTTGTTGCAACGGAGGGGTGGTCACATGCCGGGTCGTCGGTTGGATGCGGAGGAGCGGGCTCAGATCGCGGTGTTGTTCGCTCGGGGGCTGCGGTTCCCGGAGATCGCGGAGT
>NZ_JAMRYM010000109.1:0-10331 GCF_023743255.1 Rathayibacter rubneri
CACGTCGAACCCCGGGGTCCTCACTGTCACCCGCATCGCCGGCAGCGACCGCCAGGACACCGCCGCGAAGGTCTCGGCCGCGACGTTCGCCGCGAACGTGCCCGTCGTCTTCGTCGCCACGGGCGGCAACTTCCCCGACGCCCTCGCCGCCGCTCCGGCCGCCGCGAAGCAGAACGGACCGCTGCTGCTTGTCGACCGCGACTCCATGTCGCAGCCGGTCCGCGACGAGCTGCGCCGCCTCAAGCCGAGCAAGATCGTCGTCGTCGGCTCCGACCTGAGCGTCAGCGAGCGCCTCGCCACCGAGCTCGCCGCCTACGCGAAGACCGGTGAGGTCCAGCGCATCGGAGGCGTCGACCGCTACGACACCGCCGCCCAGCTCGTCGAGGCCGCCTTCCCGAAGGGCTCCTCGCAGGCCTGGCTCGCCACCGGCGAGAAGTTCCCCGACGCCCTCGCCGCCGCCGCCGCGGCCGGCTCGGTCCGCGCACCCGTCCTCCTGATCAACGGTGGACAGAGCACCGTCGACGACCGCACCCGGTCGCTCGTGCGGGGCCTCGGCGTCAAGAAGCTGACGATCGCCGGCGACCCGCTGTCGGTCAGCACCGGCATCGAGACCTCGTTCGGCATCACGCCCGTCCGCATCGGAGGCACCGACCGTTACGACACGTCGGTCCTGCTCAACCGCGACGCCTTCACCGCCGCGTCGACGGTCTACCTCGCCACCGGCGAGAAGTTCCCCGACGCCCTCGCCGGAGCGAACGCCGCCGGCTTCACCCGCAACCCGCTCTACACCGTCAAGCCCGACTGCGTGCCGCAGGCGGTGCTCGACGACATCGACGACCTGGGCGCCACGAAGGTCGTGCTGCTCGGCGGCCCGAACACCCTCTCGGAGGGAGTCGCGTCGCTGACCGCCTGCCGCTGATGCGGTAGCGAGTCACCCGCGCCGAGGGCCGGGGTCGCCGTGGCCGGCGGACGGATGTCGTGAGACGTTCCGTTCCGCCGGTCGGGGCGGCCCCGGCCCTTCGTCGTCGCGACGCGTGTCGGCGCCGCCTCCGAGCTGCGCCCGATCTCCAGAAGTCGCGGTGAGCGCGAGCGGTTCCCGCAATTTGTTGAGGAGCGCGGCGGCTCCGGGAGTCGCGCCACCGCTTCTTCCGCAGCAGACGGCTGCAGAAGTAAGGCTGAGAGTCGCGTTCGCACCGGGACCCGCGATTCGCGGCTGATGAGCCTTAGTTGCGCGGGTCTCGCACAGAGGAATGGCAAACGAAGACCGCGGGATCGACGCGAGTCCAGGTGTCGGTGATCCCGGAGGCCTCCCGCACCCAGCCCGGCTCGCAGGGAATGGTAGGAAGAGCCCATGCCCCGCCCCCACGTCTTCGTCACCCGCGGCAGCCTGCTGAACTTCGCCTGCGACGCCTGGCTCCTCCCCACCGATTCCCGGCTGATGATCACCTCGTTCTGGCGAGCGCTTCCGGGCCTGCAGGAGCGGGTCGACGCGGTGCGCACCGCCGAGTTCGCTCGCGGGGAGGACGTCGCCCTGCCGCTCGCTCCGCGGGAGGGCGAGCCGACCCCCGTGCTCACCGCGGTGCCGCCGCGGCGCATCTCCGGCCCCGAGGATTCCACGGGCTACGCGGAGGTCGCCCGTCGACTCCACGCCTTCGTCGAGCGGGCCGCCGGAGTCGCCCGAGCGCACCCCGTGACGAACAGGCCGCTGCCCCTGCTGGCCGTGCCGGTGTTCGCGAGCGCGGGTGGAGGGTCGGGCGCGGTCCGCGACGCTCTGCTCGTGCAGCAGCTCCGCGTGCTGCGCGAGGCGGCGGAGGAGTTCCAGGTCGACATCGCGCTGGTCACCCGGCGCGACGACGTGCATGCGTTCGCCCAGTCCCGGCGGCGGGCGGAGGCATCCTGGCCGGAGCTGACGGCGTCGATGCTCGACGAGGTGCACGACCTCGCGGGCCGAGCTCGAGCCGGCCGTCTCGTCCCCTTCCTCGGCGCCGGTGCGAGCGTCAGCGCCGGTGGCCCGTCCTGGGGCGAGCTGCTGCAGAAGCTGGCCGCGCGCATCGAGCTCGACAGCGCCACCGCCTCACGCCTCGCCGACAAGAACATCCTCGACCAGGCCTCCTACCTCGCCACCCTCTTCGATGAGAAGGAGCCCGGTTCCTTCGCGAGGGCCGTCGCCGACGAGATCGGATCGCTGCAGCGCTACGGACTCGCTCCCGCCCTGCTCACCGCGATCGACTCCGAGCAGGCGATCACACTGAACTACGACCGCCTCTTCGAGACCGCCGCCGCCGACGCCGGCACACCCCGCTCGGTCATCCCCGGCGTGCAGGAGGCGGGCAGCGAGCGCTGGCTGCTCAAGCTGCACGGCACCGTCGACGACCCGTCCTCCATCGTCCTCACCCGCGACGACTACCTCGGCTTCGACTCCTCGCGCCGCGCCCTCTCGGCGATCGTGCAGGCCACCCTCGCCACCCGCCACCTCCTCTTCGTCGGCTTCGGCCTCACCGACGACCACTTCCACGAAATCGTCCACGACGTCCGCCGCGCCTTCCCGTCGAGCGGACCGGGTGACCTCGCCACTGCGCTGACCCTCTTCGAGGACCCGCTGGACGAGCGCCTCTGGCAGGGCCGGCTGCGCCTGGTGCCGATGCTGCGCGTGCCTTTCGACCGTTCTCGCCTCACCGAGGCGGCCCGTCTCCTCGAGATCTTCCTCGATGCGCTCGGCGCCTTCGCGACGGATGCGCACTCGTACCTGCTGGCGGACGGGCACGAGAGTGCGCTGTCGCCTGCCGAGCTGCGGTTGCGGGAACGGCTCGCGTCGCTAGTGAGTGAGACGTCCGAGGAGGAGCGTGCGACGGGAGCCTGGGCGGAGGTTGCGGCGATGGGGGCGCGGCTGGGTGCTGAATTTCCAAGGAGAGCGCCGAAGCGATCCTAAATTCCGTCACCCGACCCCGTGAGAGATCATCTTGTGAACAGCTGGCTCGACGGGAGGACGGAGGATCTCCACCGGGTGACGCCAGTCCCCGCGCCCAGTCCGCCGACCGGGTGGAACGACCAGCCCACGATCTGCATGACTGCACGACATCGATGACCCCGCTCGCGGAGCGGGGAGCCTGCCGGCTGACCATCACCGCACACCTGAGGGGAACCACCATGACCGACGAACAGACCACCGACACCATCGAGGAAGCGACCGCCGTCGAGGCGATCACGCTCGAGACGGAGATCGCTGAAGAGGAGGCCGTCCTCGACATCGCTAAGGCGGTCAGTGCCCGCCACTCGATCGCGCGCAAGTACGTCCTGCGCCTGCGGCGCCGGCGTCCCGACGCCTCGCCCGCCGACCTGGTGCGGATGCTCGAGCGCCACTACGGCACCTCGATCACTGCGGCCGGTGCCCTCATCTCAGCGGGCGCCATCGCGGCCGACGTCGGCATCGCGATGATCCCCGGAGTCGGCGCCGCTGCAGCCGGGGTGAAGAGCGCCGGCGCCCAGGCCGCGAAGAAGGCGACCAAGGAGGCGACGAAGGCCGCCGTGAAGACGGCCGCCAAGAACGTCGCCCTCGGCGCCGCGAAGTCGGGTGCGTCGCGGGCGGCCAGTCTGCTGCCCGCCGGCGACGAGCAACTGCAGTTCGAGATCACGGCGATCTTCGCTTTGGCGCTCGCCGACATCCACGGGATGGACCTCGACCAGGATCAGGCACAGGCGCTTGTCTACGGGCTGACGAACGATCGCGTCGGCGCCAACCAGATCGCGGTCATGGCCTCCGACGTCGCCGCGGTGTCCGCAGGCGAGACCGCCACCGGTCCGTCGACCGCCGTCGCGCGTACCGACTGGGCGAGCACGCTGGCCGACTCGCTTCCGGCCGGAGGCGCTCAGAGCCTCGTCCGGACCATCCAAACAGGCCAGCTCGACGGCGTCCGCGACACGCTGACCGGAAAGCAGCAGGCTGCGGTCGACTACGGAGTCGGAGCACTGTCCGGCGGGATCGCGCGATTCGTGTTCGGCCGCGAGGTCATCAACGCTTCGCGCGCGGCATTCGCTGCGGCTCCGGAGGAGTTCCCCGCACGACTCGCCCTCACGGTGAAGCTCGACGGCGAGGACGACGACTCCGAACCGAACCGCGCGCTCGCGGCTCTCGAGGACGCCGCTAAGTCGACCGGCACCTGGGTCGCCGGAACCGCCGGAGCAGTGGGCGACGGCGTCGCGACCGCGGCGGGCGCCGTCTCGCGGCCCTTCCGCAGCGTCGACCTCGACGGCGACGGCATCCCGGACGAGGCTCAGGCGCTCACCGCGGTCAAGGGAGCGGCATCCGCTGTAGCAGGTGCCGCCGATGCAGTCGGCGGGAAGGTCGCGGGGCTTTTCAAGCGCAAGCGCGACTGAGCCGTCTCGTGGACGCGGATCGACCTGCGCTCCTTTACCCCACCGTCCTGAATTGCATGCGATGTCGTTCCTCGGCATCCAGCGGATGACGGACAACATCCGCGCGCTGGTCGAGGACACGATCGCGGCGGCGGTCGGCTCCGGCCGCGTCGTGCGCACCGAGATCGGCACCTATACGGCGCTCTGAGTCGTCGGGTCGCCCGAGAAGGCTCGTTCCCACCCGGGAGAACGGGGCTTCTCGGGCGACCCGCTCTTTCGGCGTTCCTTGACTGTCTTCCGACACTCCGACGAGATGCAGAAGCGGCTCCAAGGCGGTCGCGATCTCGCGTCAGGGCACTGCCGTTCTCCGCCATACGTCGAAGAAGGTGCCCCTCGTCGCCGATCGAGCAGCGCACCGCCCAGCAGCCCCGATGCCCGCAACGGCGCGGAAGTCACCGTCGCGATGACACGTCGCGCCGCGGATCCTGAGAACTCTGTGAGCACCGCATGACCGCCACCTGACCCCACCCCGAAAAGGAGGCCACGGCCCCTCCCCCCGCGTGCCGCCTTAGGGGGACAAGGCTCTTCTCGCCGCGACCGTATCTTGATCCAGCTCAGCTCGGACGGTCCGGTGAGCCGCGAGAAGGGGTCGGGTCATGACGGCAGTGCGCGCATCACTGCGCCGCCCTCGGCACCGCGGAACCACCCGCCGCAGCACCGCTCTCACCCTCGTCCTCGCGCTCCTCGCCGCCGTCCTCGTCATCGGACCGACCGCCGCCCAACGCGCCGATGCCGCGACCCTCCTCGTGCAGGAGTCCTTCGGCGGCACGAGCGTGCCCGACTCCGCGTGGCAGATGCTCGACAGCGCCTGCCTCACCAAGGCGACCACCGCCCCTCCGGCGGGCGCGTCGAACCTCGGCGTCTGCACCAACCGCACGGCTTCGCCTACGACAACCGCCGACCTCGGCTACCTGCAGCTCACCGACAACCGCACCAACGCCAAGGGCGGCGCGGTGCTCAACCGGGCCATCCCGGCCACCGGCGGCATCGACGTGCTGTTCGACCAGTACCAGTACTCCACCGCCACCGGGAACAACGGCGCCGACGGCATCGGCTTCTTCCTCACCGACGGGTCGCGCAACCTCACGGGGGCGGGCGCGCCCGGCGGATCGCTCGGGTACGGGCAGTCGACGACGGTCGACGGAGTGAACGGCGGATACCTCGGCATCGGGCTCGACGCCTACGGCAACTTCTCGAACACGGCGGCGCAGGGCGGGCTCGGCGCGGGCTGCCCGGCGACTCCGGCACCTCCCGGACAGGTCGCCAACCGCATCGTGGCGCGCGGCCCCGGGCAGGCGCGCACCGGCTACTGCTACCTCGCCGGAGCAGCACCGGTCGCGGGCACGCCTCCGGTCGCGAGCACACTGCGCACTGCGGTGCCGACGACGACGACGGGCACGGCGGCCGCGCTGAACCCGCCCACCTCCTACGGCCGCACGATCCGCGTCACCGTCTCGCCCGCCGCGTTCCCGGTCGTCACCGTCTTCTTCGGCGCGAGCGCCGGGCTGCCCGCCGCGCAGCTCACTCAGGTCATGCAGTTCACGATGACCACCGCGGCCCCCTCCACCTACAAGCTCGGCTTCACCGCCTCGACCGGCGGCGCGAGCGACACGCACCTCATCCGCAGTGTCACCGTCTCGACGATCAACGACCTCGGCGCCCTCAACCTGGTCAAGCAGATCGACCGCACGACCGCCCAGCCCGCGAGCTACGCCGAGGGCCAGACGATCCCGTACCAGTTCGTGGTCACCAACACCTCGCTCGCGAGCATCAACACCATCGCGGTCAGCGACCCGAAGATCCCGGTCGTCAGCTGTCCAGTGACGACCCTCGCCTCGCTCGCCTCCGTCACCTGCACCGGCAGCAAGGTCGTCACGGCGGCGGAGGCGGTCGCCGGCTCCCTCGTCAACACCGCGACCGCGACGGGGCGCTCCGGCACCACCACCATCACGAGCAACACGTCCACCGTGACGGCCCCGATCACCACCCCCGCCCCCGCGATCACGCTCGCCAAGACCGGCGCGCTGGCCGACACCAACGGCAACACCCGGGCCGACGTCGGCGAGACGGTCACCTACTCCTTCGTCGCCCGCAACACGGGCAACGTGACGCTGACCGGAGTCGCGGTCACCGACCCGAAGGTCACCGGCATCACGCCGACCACCGCGCAGATCGCGCCGGGCGGGCAGGCGACCTTCACGTCTGCCCCGTACACCGTGACGCAGGCCGACATCAACGCGAACACGGCGCTCACCAACACGGCGACGGTCAGCGGGCGGACGCTCGCGGCGACTCCGGCGACCGTGACGGCGACCAGCACCGCCACCACGCCCATCCGCTACGCCCCCGGTCTCACGCTCACCAAGGACGGGACGCTCAGCGGCACCGCCGTCGTCGGCGCGCGGATCAACTACTCCTTCACCCTGACCAACTCCGGCAACACCCCGCTCACGGCGGTCGCCATCGCCGACCCGCGGGTGGCCGTGACCTACGGCACCTGGCCGGGAACCGCCGGCTCGCTCGGCGTCGGCCAATCGGTCACCGCGACGGCGAGCTACGCGATCACGCAGGCCGACATCGACGCGGGCAGCGTGCTCAACACCGCGACCGCGACGGGCACGCCGCCGAGCGGGGCGGCCGTCACGTCCACCGCGTCGAAGACCGTCGTGCTCACCCGCGCCAACGACCTCGCCTTCACCAAGACGGCGAACCCGTCGTTCATCAGCGCGGCCGGCAGCGTCGTCACCTACACGTTCCGCGCCACGAACACCGGCAACACGACCCTCACGAGCGTCGGCATCAGCGACCCGAAGGCCGGGCTCTCGGCGCTGACCTTCACGTGGCCGGGCACCGCCGGCCGCCTCGCCCCGGGACAGGTCGTCAGCGCCACCGCCACCTACACGACCACCGCGGCCGACGTCACCGCCGGCACGATCGCGAACACCGCGACCGCCACCGCGACTCCGCCCACCGGCCCCGCGTTCACCCGCACCGCCTCCGTGGCGATCACGGTCGTGCCCGACCCGGTCGCCGACTCCGCCACGGTGGTGCAGGGCGGCTCGGTCGTGATCGACGTGCTGGCCAACGACGGGGCGGTCGCCACGGGCGCGACGTTCTCGCGGGCGCAGCTCTCGGCGACGCCGAAGAGCATCGGAGGCGCGACGTCGCCCGCGCCCGCCACTCCCGTGCAGGGGTCGGTCACCTGCGTCGACACCGGGGCGACCCGCGGCCAGTGCACCTACCGCCCGATCGCCGCCTTCGTCGGCACCGACGTCTTCGACTACGCGCTGCAGAGCACCTACGGCACCTGGAACGTGCGCGTCACGGTGACGGTCACCGCCGTGAACCACGCGCCCGTCGCCCGTGCCGACCGCGCCGTCGCGACCACCGGAGGCGCGCCCGTCGCGATCTCGCCGCTCGCGAACGACACCGACGAGGACGCCGGAACCAGCCTGAGCTTCACGGCCCAGACCGCCGCCCGCGGCAGCCTCTCGTGCGGCACCACCTGCACCTACACACCCCCGACCGACGGCTGGACCGGGACCGTCTCGATCGCCTACACGCTCAGCGACGGCGCGCTCACGGCGGCGTCCACGATCACCGTGTCCGTGGATCCGCTGCCTCTCACGCGCCGCGGGTTCCACGACACCGACGCGACGAGCGGGGCGGTGGGCCTGGGCACGTGGACGCGCTCGGCCGTCGTCGCGACCCCCGTCGCGAGTTGCACGGCGAACCGGCCCACGGTGCTCGTCTCGTGGGGCGCCGTCGCCGGCACCACGGGCTGGACGCTCGAGCGCCGCACCTCGGGCACGACGCCCGGCGCGTGGACCGTGGTCGCGACTCCCGCCGCCTCCGCCACCTCGTTCACCGACGACCGGGTCGGCGAGGGCCGCGGCTACCAGTGGCGGATCCGCCCCGACCTGCAGCGCTGGCTCGGCGTCGCGTCACCCGCCTCGACCGCCGTGACCACTCCGGCCGTCGTCTCGGCGAGGGGCTGCTGATGCCCGCCCGCCCCCTGAAGCTTCCCTCTGCGCAGTCCTGCGAAAGGGAGACCACGCCCGCACCGGGCACTGACCAGAGAGGAACGGTCGCCATGACCTCCGCAGCACCCCGACCCACCCGCACCACCCCGTGGAAGAAGATCGCCCTCACCGGAGGTGTCCTGCTCGCCGCGGGAGCGCTCGCCGGCGCCGGCGCCTTCGCCGTGTTCACCGACTCCGACACCGCCGAGACGACCGTCGACGCGGGTCAGCTCGACATCGTCGCGACCGGCGACTGGACGATCACCGACATCGCCCCCGGCGACACGGTGCAGCGCCCGCTGCTGATCGAGCTGCCGAACGCGACGAACGACGGCGACCTCGTCGAGTCCGTCCGCTTCTACCAGACCGTCACGGCCGAGACCCTCGGCACGGACGACCCGGCGCTGACCGGGCTCGGCGAGTCGCTCGTCACCGGAGCCGACGGCCTCGACTACCGCCTGCTCACCTGCTCGGTCGCCTGGACGACCTCGACCGCGCCGACCGGCCCGTACACCTGCGCCGGCGACACGACCGTCACCTCGCAGGGCAAGCTGTCGACCATCGGCGGCATCGCCAACGCGATCGACTTCACCCCGGCCGACTTCGGCCTCGCCCCCACCGTCGACGGCACCTTCCCGTCCGACACCGGTGCCGGCGCGACGCTGAACTCGCTCGTCGAGCTCGTGCTGCCGACGGCCGCCGACAACGACTACGAGAACGCCGCGGCGACCATCGAGTACACCGCTGCCGCGATCCAGCGCGACGGCATCCAGCAGTAGTCCCCCTGTCCGCGCCCGGCCCTCGCGGTCGGGCGCGGACCCCCTTCTTCCCCCGGAGTCACCATGCATGCCGCCCGCGCGCTCGGCGCCGTCCTCGCGACGGTCCTCCTCGCGCCCGCGGCGAGCGCCGATCAGCGCGACGTCCTCGACGTGCGCGAGCGCTCCTCCTCCGCGGTCGCGCTCGCCGATCTCGCCCCGGGCGACTCCTCGGAGTGGGCCGCCGAGGTGACCAACACCGACTCGACCGGGCACGCGCTCGCGGTCGGCTTCGACTCCGACGGCGCGTTGCTCACCGACGAGGACGGCCTCCGCCTCGCCGTCGACCTCTGCGACTCCCCCTTCGACGCCGTGCCCCAGGTCACTCCCGAGGGCCGCACCGTCGAGCGCTTCACCTGCGCGTCGGGCGACGTGCCCCTGGGCTCCGGGCCCGCCTCGGCGCTCGGCCGCCTCGAGACCGCCCGGCCGATCGCCGAGGGCTCGACCGTGGGCGTCCGGGTGCGCGTCGCGTTCCCGGAGTCGGCGGGGAACGCGCTCGAGAACGCGGCCGGGTCGCTCCGGGTCGTGTTCTCGGTGGCGGGAACGGGATCCGGCGCGCCGATCGACGACCCGGTCCCCGGACCCGCCCCCGCCTCGCCCGGCATGCCCGTCGGCTCGCTCGCCGTCACCATGCCTGCGGCGCAGTCCGAGATCCGCGCGGGCGACGTGGTCGTCTTCACCGACCCCACCGCCTCCTCGCGCCGCGTGATCCACCGGGTGACGTCGGTCTACTCCGAGGAGGAGGCGGCGCAGCTGCGCGACCACGACGCCGGCGAGCTCGCCCTGACCACGAAGGGCGACAACAACGCCGCCGCCGATCCGTGGATCCTCACCATCGCCGACGACCGCGTCTGGCGCGAGGAGGCCGTCGTGCCGCTCCTCGGCTGGCCGGGGATCGCGCTGACGACCCCCGAGGCGCGCTTCGCGCTGTTCGCGGCGGGCGGGGCGCTCGTCGTCACGGCCGTGCTGGTGGTCATCTGGCGCCGACCGAGCGCGTCGGGATCGCCTGCCCGGGCGGGAACCGCTGACCCCGAGCCCGCGCGAGCCGAGGCCGCCTCGTGAGCCGCGCCGCCCACCGCGT
>NZ_JAMRYM010000110.1:0-10171 GCF_023743255.1 Rathayibacter rubneri
CCCGCCGCCGCGCGACGCCCCGACTCCGTCTCGGTCGTGGCCCTCGGCTCCGACGGGCCGGCGCTCGCCGCGGAGCGCGCCGACTCCCTCCCGATCGCCCGCTGGGAGGACGTCGCGTCGATCCAGGTCGCCACGGTCGCCCTCGGCGCCCGGCGGGTCCGCGCCCTCGCTCTCGGGGTGCTCGCTCCCGGTCGCCGCCGGCGCCGCACCGTTCTGGTCCCGCTGGTCGTGGCCTCGCCCGGTCCGCTGGGCTGGGGCGTCGCCGACGACCGCACCTTCCTCCTCGCCCACGACCGCCTCCTGGCCGCCTGGCCGGGGAGCGCCTCGTGAGGGCCCGCCTCCCGTACGCGCTCGCCGCGGTCGCGACGCTCGGCCTCGGTCTCGCCCTGCGCTTCCTCCTCGTCGGCCTGATCGCCGACGTCGCGGGCGGCGTGCTCTACGTCGTGCTCGTCGCCCTGCTGACGGCGGTCGTCCTGCCGACCCTCGCGGGGCTCCCGGCCGCGGGCATCGCCCTCGCGTGGTCGATCGCGATGGAGCAGCTGCAGGCGATCGGAGTCGCCGAGCGGCTCGTCGAGGCGTGGCCGCCGCTGCGCCTGGTCGTCGGCAGCACCTTCTCCTGGATCGACCTCGGCGCCTACGTCCTCGGCGCGGTCGTCGCCGCCGCGGTGCTGCTCGCCGTCGCGCCGAGGGCGCGTCCCGAGGAGGATCGACCCCTCGTCTAGGGTGAGCGGATGGAGGCGAAGCACAGCCGCGACCGGCGCACGGACCGGCGCATCCCCGAGCCCGTCGACCGGTTCGCGACCGGCGAGGACTTCCCGGAGTACCGCGTCGATCTCGAGCGGATCCGCTTCTCGCCGTACTTCGCGCGGCTCTCGGCCGTCACGCAGGTCATCTCGCCCTCGGGGGTCGGCCAGGTCGTCCACAACCGGCTCACCCACTCCATCAAGGTCACGGCCGTCGCCCGGGCGATCGCCATGCAGCTCACCACCACCGAGCCCGCCCAGCGCGAGCTCGTCGAGCGGCTCGGCGGCTGCGATCCCGTCGTCGTGCAGGCCGCGGCCAGCGCGCACGACCTCGGGCACCCTCCGTTCGGGCACCTCGGCGAGCAGGCGCTCGACCGCCTCGCGCGCGAGCGGCTGGGGCTCGAGGAGGGCTTCGAGGGCAACGCGCAGTCCTTCCGGATCCTCTCGGAGCTCGACGTCTGCGAGACGGTCGAGGCAGGTCTGAACCTCACCGCGGCCTCGCGCGCCGCAGTGCTCAAGTACCCGTGGGGGCGCACCGTCTGCCGCCCGGACATCGCGTCGGCCGATCCCACCGAGCTGCCGCGCGGCTCGACCGCGAGCCGGTGGGAGACCGCGCCGCCCAAGTTCTCGGCCTACACGCTCGACCTCGACGACATGCTCGACGCCCGGGGGACGTTCGAGGCGATCGCGCCGTGGCAGCAGACGCTCGAGTGCTCGGTGATGGACGTCGCCGACGACATCGCCTACTCGCTGCACGACCTCGACGACTTCTACCGCGCGGGGGTGCTGCAGCAGGCCGCGGTCGCGGTGGAGTTCCGCGCGTTCCTGCGCGAGCAGAACGCGCTCGCCGCCCTCGACGCCGGAGAGCTGTGGGCCCGGGCGCCCGGTCACTCGCTCGAGATGCTGAGGCGGCGCCTCGTCGCGCGCGACCCGTGGATCGCGAGCGACGAGTACTTCCGCTCCTCCGTCGAGCGCGTCTCGGCCGAGCTCGTCGAGGGGCTGCTCGCCGTGCCGTTCGACGGCTCCACCCGGACGGAGCGGGCGATCGAGGCGTTCGTCTCGTCGTGGATCGGCCGCCTGCAGCGGTCGGTGCTGGTGCTGGCCGAGCCGAACGTGCGCTCGGGGCACGTGTCGCTGCTCCCCGATGCCTGGCACGACGTCGCCGTGCTCAAGTTCGTGCACACGCGCTTCGTCATCGACCGGCCCGACTTCGCGACCTACCAGCGCGGCCAGTCGCGGGTGCTCGAGACCCTCGTCACCCACCTCGACGACTGGCTCGACGACCCGCGCGACGGATCGCGCGCCCCGCAGAAGCTGCTGGACCTGATCGAGCTCGCGACCGACGGGTACTTCCGGCTGCGGGCCGACCGCCCGGAGTGGCTGCCCGCGGGGGAGCGGAACCGGCCGCGCGTGGACACGGAGTCGCTCCGGCGCCTGGGTCGCGCCCGCGGCATCGTCGACTACGTCGCGACCCTCACCGACGAGCAGGCGATGGCGCTCGCCGCGCGGCTCCGGGGCGACCGCGAGCCGTGGGCGATGGGCACCTGACGCCGCTCCCCGGGGAGGTTGACAGCGGCGGCACGGTGTGGCCGTCCGCGGGGATCCGCGCCGTTCCGGGCGGGAGAGGCGGCGGAGGGGGTTCCCACGGCCCTCAGCCGCCGTCCAGGATTCACTGAGTGAACGAAAGCGTAAAATCATCGCGGCACCTGCCACGATCGACAACTCGACAGGGAGTTCCGTTGGACGGAAACGCAACGACCACGCACCGCAACGTCGCGTTGCTGTCCGTCGCGACCACCATCGCCCCGCGCGTGACGACCTCCGAGGAGATCGACGCGCGCCTGGCGCCGGCGCTGAAGCGGCTCCGCCTGCCCACCGGGCTCCTGCAGCGGGTCGCCGGAGTGCACGAGCGGCGCAACTGGGGCGAGGACCAGACCTTCGACGCGGCGGCCATCGACGCCGGCCGCCGGGCGCTCGAGGAGGCGGGGGTGCGGCCCGACCAGATCGGGCTGATCATCAACACCTCCGTCACCCGCAAGCACCTCGAGCCCTCCGTGGCCGTGCGCCTGCACCACGGGCTGGGGCTGCCGTCCTCGGCGATCAACTTCGACATCGCCAACGCCTGCCTGGGCTTCGTCAGCGGCATGACCCTCGCGGCCCAGCTGATCGACTCCGGCCAGATCCGCTACGCGATGATCATCGACGGCGAGGACGCCGACGAGATCCAGGTCAACACCATCGAGCGCCTCAGCCGCGACGGCGTCTCGCGCAAGGACTTCATGAGCGAGTTCGCCAGCCTCACCCTGGGGTCCGGCGCCGCGGCCGCGATCCTCGGCCCGGCCGATGCGCACCCGAAGGGGCACCGCCTCCTGGGCGGCATCACCCGTGCCGCCACCCAGTTCAACGAGCTCTGCGTCGGCAGCGTCGACGGCATGTTCACCGACGCGAAGGCCCTGCTCAAGGGCGGCATGGAGCTCGTCGTCTCCGCCTGGAAGGAGGCGAAGCGCGACTGGAAGTGGAGCGGCATGGACCGCTACATCATGCATCAGGTCTCGGAGGTGCACACCAGCGCCCTCGTCAAGGCCGTGGGCCTGGACCGCGACCGCGTGCCCACCACTTACGCGCTGCTCGGCAACGTCGGCCCCGCCTCGATCCCGATCACCCTCGCGCAGGAGTCGAAGACCCTGCAGCCCGGCAACCGCGTGCTGCTGATGGGCGTGGGCTCCGGCATCAACACCGCGATGCTCGAGATCGCCTGGTGACCCCGCCCGCCGGTCCCCACCCGGCCGCGCGGATCCGCTCCGCGCTCGGCTCCACCGCACCGGCGCAGCTGCCGCCGCCCGGGCTCGAGGGGCTCGACCCTTCGTGGTCGCGCCTGGTCGACGCACCGGACGCGCACGGCGCCGTCCGCCGCTGGCACCTGCTCGACACGGGGGACGCCCTGGGCGTCGAGCCCATCGGCACGATCCTCTGCGTGCACGGCAACCCGACCTGGTCCTACCTCTGGCGCCGGCTCGCCGCCGCGACCCTCGAGGCCGCTCGTCGCGGCGGTCCGGCGTGGCGCGTCGTGGCCGTGGACCAGCTCGAGATGGGCTTCTCGGAGCGCACCGGCGCTCTGCACGCCCTCGCCGACCGGGTCCGCGAGCTCTCGAACCTCACCGACGTGCTGGGCCTGGACCGCGACGTCGTCACGCTCGGCCACGACTGGGGCGGAGTCGTCTCGCTCGGCTGGGCGGTCGACCACCCCGACGCGCTCTCGGGCGTCATGCTCCTCAACACCGCCGTGCACCAGCCCGACGGCGAGCCGATCCCGGCTCCGCTGCGCCTCGCGCTCGCGTCCGGAGTCCTCGGGGTCTCCACCGTCGGCACTCCCGCGTTCCTCGAGACCACGCTCGCGATCGCGCACCCGGCACTCCCCGCCGCCGTCCAGGAGGGGTACCGCGCCCCCTATCGAGGAGCGGAGCGACGGGGCGGGGTCGGCGGGTTCGTCGCCGACATCCCGGTCGACGCCGCGCATCCGAGCCACGGCGAGCTGACCCGCATCGCGAGCGGGGTCGCGGAGCTCCCGGTCCCCGCGCTGATGCTCTGGGGCCCGCTCGACCCGATCTTCTCCGACCGCTACCTCGACGACCTCGTCGACCGCCTGCCGCACGCGCAGGTGCACCGCTTCGAGGGCGCGGGCCACCTCGTCGCCGAGGACGCGGACTACGCCTCGGCCGTGTTGACCTGGCTCGGCGACGCCTTCTCCGAGGCGGGGGCCGCGCCGGACGTCCGGAGGCCGACCGCTCCGATCGAGCCGCTCTGGCGCCACCTCGAGACGCACGCCGACGACGACGCGCTGGCGCTCGTCGAGATGGCGCCGCCCGGCGGCGACGGGCCGCGCCGCGTCTCCTGGCGCCTGCTCTCCCGCCGCGTGCACGAGCTCGCCGCGGGGCTGCGCGCCTCGGGGGTGCGACCGGGCGACCGCGTCTCCTTGCTCGTGCCGCCCGGCGCCGATCTCACCGCGCTGCTCTACGCGTGCCTGCGCATCGGAGCCGTCGTGGTCGTCGCCGACGCGGGCCTGGGTCTGAAGGGCCTGACCCGCGCCGTCCGCGGCACGTGGCCGGATCTCGTGGTCGGCGCCCTGCCGGGCCTCGCGGTCGCCCGCGCGCTCCGCTGGCCCGGCGGCCGCGTCTCGACGCAGACCCTTCCGCGCGCGTCCGCCGCGGCCCTCGGCGTCGACTCCTCGCTCGGGCAGCTGATCGAGCTCGGGCGCGCCGAGCTGGCCGCCGACCCCGGGCTGCTCGCGGAGTCGCCCGCGGCCGACGACGTCGCCGCGATCCTCTTCACCTCGGGCTCCACGGGTCCCGCCAAGGGCGTCGTCTACACGCACCGGCAGCTCGCCGGCGTCCGCGACGCCCTGGCCCGCCAGTACGGGATCGGGCCGGGCACGGGTCTCGTCGCCGGCTTCGCTCCGTTCGCGCTGCTCGGGCCCGCGCTCGGAGCGCGCTCCGCGACCCCCGACATGGAGGTCACCGCCCCGCGCACGCTGACCGCGACCGCCGTCGCCGCAGCGGCCGCGCAGGTGGAGGCGACCGTCGTGTTCCTCTCGCCCGCGGCGCTCGCGAACGTGGTCGCCACCGCCGACGCGCTCACCGCGGAGGACCGCCGCGTCCTCGCCGACGTGCGGACGTTCCTCTCGGCCGGCGCCCCCGTCTCGGAGGGGCTGCTCGCCCAGGCGCAGGCGCTGATGCCGAACGCGTCGGCGCGCACGCCCTACGGCATGACCGAGGGGCTGCTGCTCACCGACGCGTCGCTCGAGGGCATCCGCGAGGCCGCCGCCGACGACGACCCGCGCGGCGGCGTCTGCGTGGGCGTCCCCGCGGCGGGAGTGCGCGTGCGCATCGCCCCGCTCGACGCCGACGGACGCGCCTCCGACTCCGTGGAGGAGCTCGTCGGCGTCACCGGCGAGATCGTCGTCTCGGCCGGGCATGTCGAGGACCACTACGAGCGCCTCTGGCTCACCGACCGCACCGCCCGCATCGGAGCCGTTCCCGGCGAGCGCTGGCACCGCACGGGCGACGTCGGCCGCCTCGACGCGCAGGGCCGCCTCTGGGTCGAGGGCCGGATGCCGCACGTGGTCGTCACCGCCGAGGGCGTCGTGACGCCCGTGGGTCCGGAGCAGCGCATCGAGGCGCGGGTCGCGACCGTCGCCCGCGCGGCGATCGTCGGGGTGGGGCCGCGCGGCACCGCGCAGCTCGTCGCGGTCGTCGAGCGGAGGGACGCCGTCGCGCGCACCCGCCTCGCCGACCCCGGGCTCGCCGCCGAGGTCCGCGCCGCCGTCGGCGCTCCCGTCGCAGCGGTACTCGTCGTGCCGGCACTGCCGACCGACATCCGGCACAACTCCAAGATCGACCGGGCCGCGCTCTCGCGCTGGGCCGGGTCGATCCTCGCCGGTGGCCGGATGACGGCGCCGTGACGGTCCTCGTCACGGGCGCCAGCGGACTGCTCGGAGGAGCCGTCGCCGCTCTGCTCGCCGCCGAGGGCCACGAGGTCCGCACCTTCCAGCGCCGGCCCTCCGGAGTCGCAGGGGTCGAGGACGCGCGCGGCTCGCTGACCGACCCGCGCGCCGTGGAGGAGGCGCTCGACGGGGTCGACGGCGTCGTGCACCTCGCCGCCAAGGTCTCGCTCGCGGGCGATCCGGGCGACTTCGACCGCGTGAACGTCGACGGCACTCGCCGCCTGCTCGCCGCTGCCCGCCGCGCCGGAGTGAGCCGCTTCGCGCAGGTGTCCTCGCCGTCGGTGGCCCATTCGGGCTCCTCGATCACGGGCGACGACGCCGAGCCGGCCGATCCCGAGCGCGCGCGCGGCGACTACGCGCGGACGAAGGCGCGCGGCGAGCTGCTCGCCCTCGCGGCCGACGAGCCCGGCTTCGCCGTCGTCGCGGTGCGCCCGCACCTGGTCTGGGGGCCGGGCGACACGCAGCTCGTGGCCCGCATCGTCGAGCGGGCGCGCACCGGGCGGCTCCCGCTGCTGGGCGACGGCCAGGCCCTCATCGACTCGACCTACCTCGACAACGCGGCGTCCGCGATCGTCGCGGCCTTCCACCGCGCCCCGGAGGTGCACGGGCAGGCCTACGTCGTCACGAACGGCGAGCCGCGACCGGTCGCCGAGCTGCTCGCGGGCATCTGCCGGGCGTCCGGCGTCCAGCCGCCGAGCTGGTCGGTGCCCGCCTCCGTCGCCCGTGCCGCGGGCTCGCTCGTCGAACGGGTCTGGGCGATCCGACCGGGTGCGGACGAGCCTCCGATGACGCGCTTCCTCGCCGAGCAGCTCTCGACCGCGCACTGGTTCGACCAGCGGCGCACGCGCGCCGACCTGCAGTGGGCGCCGTCCGTGACCCTCGACGAGGGCCTCGCACGGCTGGCGGAGGCGTCGCGCTGAGTCGACGCCCCCTCGGGCCGGGCCGGCTCAGTCCGCGAGGATGAGGTACAGCGCCCGCCGCGCCTCGTCGAGCTTCTCGGAGGCCGCGGCGCGCTGGGCGTCGGAGGCCCCGCGGAACTGCTGGACCACTCCCATCAGCTTGCCGACGTTCTCCATGAACGCACGGTCGCCGTCGCTCGCGCCGGGAGTCGCCTCCCAGGCGGCCGCGAGCTCGTCGGCGTGCTCGCGCACGTAGGTGCCGCCGGCGTCGGTGAGCTGGTACTCGGTGCCCCGGCCCTCGCCGACGGCCGTGATGAGGCCCTCGTCGACGAGCTGCTGGAGGGTGGGGTAGACGGAGCCGGGGCTGGGACGCCAGGCGCCGCCCGTCTTCTCGGCGATCGCCTTGATCAGGCCGTAGCCGTTCGAGGTGGTCTCGGCGAGGAGGGAGAGGAGGGCCGCGCGGACGTCGCCGCGCCGGGCGCGTCCTCCGCCGCGGCCGGGTCCGCCGAAGGGGCCGCCGAAGCCGGGGCCGAAGCCGAAGCCCGGTCCGAAGCCGCGCCCGTGGCCGCTGGGGCCGCGGCGCTCGCGCCGGCCCGGGTGGTCGTGACCGCCGCGGCGGGGGTCGTCGTGGTGCGCGCCGTCGTGGCGCGAGGAGTCGTGGTCGGGGAAGAAGTTCCTGGGGGTCATGTCCGGTCTGCTCTCGTTCGTGTGGATGCCTTCCGGTATCCGGTCGCCCGTCGTCGAGCGAGTGCTCTTCGATCTGTCGGCGATGGGTTAAAAATATATCGCTACTGTTCGGTAAGTCAAGACCGATATCCTGATCGTGATGCACACCGACGATCACGACCTCGCCGCCGTCCTCGACTCCACGCTCCTGACCGGGGCCGTGCTCACCGATCGGGCGAGCAACCTCGGCAATCTCCGCAAGCTCGCCGCCCGCGACCCCGCCCACCTCTACGGCGTCGACGTGGCCGAGCACTGGGACCTCGAGAGCCTCCTCGCCCTGATGGGGGAGCGCGTCGGCATCAGCACCGACCCCGCCTTCGAGAGCGGGCAGGACCGCATCGACGTGCGGCTCACGATCGCCCGTCTCGACGCCTACCGCCGCCGCTTCGCGGAGTCGGTCGAGCGCGGCGACCTGATCCTCTTCGCCACCGCGCATCCGGCGACCCTGATGGACCTCTACCGCCGGCTCGCCACCGCCGCGACGGAGGCGGGCGCGCAGGTCCTCGACGTCAACGCCCTGCCCTTCGCGGGCGCCGACCGCATCCGCGTGCCGCTGGCCGACGAGCACCAGTTCCTCTGGTGCACCGGCGGGGTCACCTGCGTCTACCGCGGCGGGAGCCTCCTGCACACCCACTCGCCCGAGCCGATGAACGCCCTGCTCGACCAGCTGGACGCGCTGGGGATCCGCCCCGACCTCGTCGTCGCCGACCACGGCTGGGCCGGCGCGGCCGGACGCCGCTGTCTGCCGACCATCGCGATCGCCGACTGCAACGACCCGGCGGTGTTCGTCGCCGAGGCGCAGGGCTCGGTCGAGGTCGTGGTGCCGATCGACGACGGCCTCGCCGTCCACCTCTACGAGCCGGTCCTCCGGTACGTCCTGGCAGCCCTCTCCGAGCCCGGTCCCGGCTCCGACTCGTAGACTCGTCACTTCCCCACCACCCCTCTGCAGTCGGAGCATCCGTGACCCAGCCCCTGGACGGCGTCCTGCCGCGCTTCGCCGTCGGAGTCGACATCGGCGGGACGTCGATCAAGGCGTCCCTCGTCGACGTGACCACCGGAGAGAGGGCCGCCCGCCGCTTCGCCGTCGCCAACCCGCTGGGCAAGGAGCCCGAGGACTTCGCCGTCGCGATCGCCGGCATCGTCCGCGACGTCTCGCCCATCGCGGGCACGCCCGTCGGAGTCGGGTTCCCGGGCATCGTGCGCGGGGGAGTCGTCCGCCAGACCACCCACGTCTCGCAGCGCTGGGTCGGCCTCGACGCGCAGGCGCTTCTGTCGGAGGCGACCGGCGTCGACGTGGTCGTCGTGAACGACGCCGATGCGGCCGGAGTCGCGGAGCGCGAGTTCGGGGCGATGCGCGACCGCGAGGGGCTGCTCCTGCTGACCACGCTCGGCACCGGCATCGGCACGGCGCTCGTGCACGAGGGGGTCGTCATCCCCAACTCCGAGCTCGGCCACGTGCACATCGACGGCCCCGACTTCGAGCCGCGCGTCGGCTTCTCGGCGGTGCGCCGCGAGGGCATCACCCTCGAGGAGTGGGCGGGGCGCCTCAGCGTCTACTACCGCCACCTCGAGATGCTGCTCTCACCGCAGCTGTTCGTGATCGGAGGCGCGGCCGCGCACGTCTTCGACGAGTTCGCCGGCTTCCTCGACATCGGCACCGAGATCGTCGCGGCCCGCTTCGGCAACGACGCCGGCTTCACCGGCGCCGCCATGGTCGCCGTCTCGCCCGACCGCCTCGCCCCCTGGTACCGATCCACGAGCGGCGCCCGCCTCGATCCGGGCGCCCCGGCCGTCCTCGACTGACCGGCCCGGCCTCGGCCCTTCCTCTCGGCCGTCACTGCGCCGAGGGAACCCCGGACCGTCGAGGGAACCCCTGGGAGCGGGCTCCCTCGACGGTCGGGGGTTCCCTCAGCGGGACAGCAGCCGCCGGTAGAGGTCGTCCAGGCGCTCGGCCGCAGCCGACCACGAGTGCGCAGCGGCCCAGGCCGTGCCGCCGAGGCCGAGTCGGGCGAGCTCCCGGGGCCTGCGCAGCAGGTCGAGGACCGCAGTGGCCCAGACGTCCGGGTCGGCGGAGTCGACGAGCACGCCGCTCACGCCGTCGCGCACCGCGTCCACCAGGCCGGTCGTCCGGCGCGCCACCACCGGAGTGGCCGAGGCCGCGGCCTCGGCCACTCCGTCGAAGCGCACGCGGGTCTCGACGCCGAGCGTGCGCGCCGCCGATTGCACGGCGGCCAGGTACCCCTCGCGTCCCGGAGCGGGCCCCCCGACGATCCGCAGGAGGGGCCGCTCCGGGACGCGAGGGG
>NZ_JAMRYM010000111.1:0-10136 GCF_023743255.1 Rathayibacter rubneri
TCCTCGGACAGGGGTGCGGCGACGGCCGGCTCCTCGGGCAGGGGTGCGGCGACCGCCGGTTCCTCCGCCTGCAGCCGCACGAGCACCACGCCGGTCAGGATCAGCGCGCCGCCCGCGAACTGGATGGGCGCGGGCAGCTCGCCCAGCAGCGCCCACGCGGCGAGGATCGAGAAGAGCACCTCGGTGAGGCCGACGAACGAGGCGATGCGCGTGCCCAGTCGCGAGCCGCCCTGGATGCCGAGGAGGTAGGCGAGCACGGTCGACATGCCCAGGATCACCGCGGCCGGGACCGCCCACGAGATCTCGTTCCCGAGGAACACGACGTCGCCGAAGCTCGCCCGCAGCGGCGCGATGCCGGTGAGACCGAGGATCAGCAGGATCCCCGCGCCGACCGTCATCGCCCCGGCGGTGAGCGCGATCGGCGGCAGCTCCGGATCGACACGGCCCGCGATGACGTAGTAGACGCAGAGGCCGAGGGAGGCGGTGAGCGCCCAGGCGATGCCGATCAGCTCCGGAGTGGACTCGCCGGAGAGGTCCAGGACCAGCACGAGGCCCGCGAGGGCGACCGCCGAGCCGGCGAGGGTGAAGCGGCCGGGGTGCCGTCGGGTGCGCGCCCACGCGAAGAGGACGAGGAAGACGGGGGCCAGGTACTCGATCAGGAGGGCGATGCCCACCGACATGTGCTCGATCGCGCTGTAGAAGCAGAGCTGCGCGGCGACGACGGCGAAGACGCCGTAGAGGCCGACCGTGCCGAGGTTGCGCCGGAGGACGTGCCCCTTGCCGCGGAGGGAGAGGGCGGCGGGGACCGCGAGGACGAGCGCCGCGCCTCCGGCCCGCCACAGGACCGCGGCGGAGGGCGTCCAGCCCGCTTCGAGGAGGGGTTTCACGAACGGACCGCCGAGGCCGAAGGCCGCCGCGGCGGCGAGGGCCAGCGCGAGGCCGGAGCCGAGTCGGCGCGGGGGTGTGCTGGCGGTCATGCGCGCATCCTTCGAGACGAGGGGAGGACGAGAGGTCAGGAGTCACACTCGTTATGCTCGTGACAGCCTCCCGTCGTCCAGACGGTACCGGCTCGCCCTGTCAGGAGTCAACATGGTTTTCGCTCATGACGTCGAAGCGTCGCTGACCTCGACCGCCTTCCTCGTCAACACGCTGCCCGAGCTCTCGCACTCGGGGGAGGACGAGCTCGCGACGCTGGAGCAGCTCGACGAGTTCGTGCGGGTCAACCGCTACACCGGCAGCCGCGAGCACTCGTCGGCCGAGCTCGAGGCGATCCGGTCCGTCCGCTCCTCCCTCCGCTCGCTCTGGCTGACCAGCGCCGAGGAGGACCTGGTCGCCCTCGTCAACGCGATGCTGGACGACGGACGCGCCCTGCCCCAGCTCGTGCGGCACGGCCTCTGGGGGTGGCACCTGCACGCGACGCGCGACGAGAGCCCGCTCGCGACGCGCATCGTCGTGGAGGCGGCGATGGCCTTCGTCGACGTCGTGCGCGGCGACGAACGCGACCGCATCCGGATCTGCGCGGCCGAGGACTGCGAGGCGGTGCTCGTCGACTTCTCGCGCAACCGCTCGAAGCGCTACTGCGACACCGGCAACTGCGGCAACCGGGCGAACGTCGCGGCGTACCGGGCGCGGCGCGCGACCTCCGAGGCGTGAGCGGCCGCGCATCCTAGCGCGGGCGAGCACCTCGCCCTAGCCAGGGCGCGCGGGCGCGTGTAGACTCGTTCGGTCGGCTCTTGACACCGTGCGTTCAGCGCGCGGATGGGTTTGTTAGTCAAGCGGGCCGGATCTCCGACAGTCGTCGTGAGAGACATCACATGTGTGAATCGGCCCCGGTCAACGACTCGCCCGGGTTCCAGCAGGCTGCGTTCGGACGCGCCCCACGAGGGCGCCCTCCGGCGTGCGCCTGCCCGCGCAGAAACCGAACCCAGGAAGACAGCCATGCCCAAGAACAAGAAGCCCGCCGGCGGACGCCCCGCCAAGAACTTCGAGCCCAACCGCTTCGGCGCGTCCAGCGGCAAGTCGCAGCTCGGAGGCCGCTCGCGGTTCCCCGCGGCCAAGCCCGGCGCGCGCAGCGAGGGCCACCGAGGCTACCGCCCCGTCGACGAGAACGCGCCCAAGAAGGCGCGCTGGAACGCCGACGAGCGCGCCGCCCGCGCCGACGAGCGCACGGAGCGCCCGGCGCGGTCCTACGATCGCGACGACCGTCCCGCGCGCTCGTACGACCGCAGCGACCGTCCGGCCCGCTCGTTCGACCGCGACGACCGTCCGGCTCGTTCGGCGGACCGCGGCGAGCGTCCCGCCCGCTTCTACGACCGCAGCGAGCGCCCCGCGCGCTCGTTCGACCGCGACGACCGTCCGGCTCGTTCGGCGGACCGCGGCGAGCGTCCCGCCCGCTCCTACGACCGCAGCGAGCGCCCCGCGCGCTCGTTCGACCGCGACGACCGTCCCGCGCGCTCGGCCGACCGTGGTGAGCGCCCCGCCCGCTCCTACGACCGCAGCGAGCGCCCCGCCCGTTCGTCCGACCGCACCGAGCGCCCCACCCGGTCCTACGACCGCACCGAGCGCAGCGACCGTCCCACGCGTTCGTTCGACCGCAGCGACCGTCCGGCCCGTTCGTTCGACCGCAGCGACCGTCCGGCCCGTTCGTTCGACCGCAGCGACCGCCCGGCCCGCTCCTTCGACCGCGACGAGCGCCCCGCCCGCACCGAGCGCCCCGCCCGCACGTCGTACGACCGCAACGACCGGGGCGACCGCAACGACCGCGGCCCCCGCCGCGACTCCTCCGATTTCTACCCCTCGCGCGACACCCGCGGCTCGCACCAGGTCGACGACGTCGTCCTCGAGCGCCTCGAGGCGACCGCGACGCTGGCCGTCGACGTCGAGGGCGTGTCGTTCGGCGACCTCGGGCTCGGCGCGAACATCGTGCGCCAGCTGACCTCGATGGGAGCGGCGGCGCCGTTCCCGATCCAGGCCGCCACGATCCCCGAGGTGCTGCGCGGCAAGGACGTCCTCGGCCGCGGCAAGACCGGCTCCGGCAAGACCATCGCGTTCGGCGCGCCGGTCGTCGAGCGCCTGATGGAGAACAACGGAGGCAAGGACCGCAAGCAGGGCCGCGCTCCCCGCGCGCTCATCCTCGCCCCGACCCGCGAGCTGGCGATGCAGATCGACCGCACGGTGCAGCCGATCGCACGCTCCGTCGGCCTCTTCACCACGACGATCTTCGGCGGCGTGCCCCAGTACAAGCAGGTCGGCGCCCTCCAGCGCGGAGTCGACATCGTCATCGCGACGCCGGGCCGTCTCGAGGACCTCGTCGAGCAGGGCCGCCTCGACCTCTCGAAGGTGACCATCACGGTCCTCGACGAGGCCGACCACATGTGCGACCTCGGCTTCCTCGAGCCCGTGCAGCGGATCCTCCGCCGCACGGCGACCGGCGGACAGCGCCTGCTCTTCTCGGCCACCCTCGACAAGGGCGTCGCGACGCTCGTCGACGAGTTCCTCGTCGAGCCGAGCGTGCACGAGGTCGCCGGCGAGGACCAGGCGTCCTCGACCATCGACCACCGCGTGCTGGTGATCGAGCACCGCGACAAGGGCGCGATCATCGAGCAGCTCGCCGCGCGCGAGGGCAAGACGCTGATCTTCGCCCGCACCCGCGCGTTCGCCGAGCAGCTCGCGGAGCAGCTGGAGCACGCGGACATCCCCGCGACCAGCCTCCACGGCGATCTCAACCAGTCGCGCCGCACGCGCAACCTGGCGATGCTCACCAGCGGCCGCGTCGACGTGCTCGTCGCCACCGATGTCGCCGCGCGCGGCATCCACGTCGACGACATCGACCTGGTGATCCAGGCCGACGCGCCCGACGAGTACAAGACGTACCTGCACCGCTCCGGCCGCACCGGCCGCGCGGGCAAGAAGGGTACCGTCGTCACCCTCATCACGCGCAACCGCCGCCACCGTATGGAGGAGCTGCTCGAGCGCGCCGAGATCGAGGCCGACATGGAGCAGGCGTTCCCCGGCGACCGCGTGCTCGCCGAGATCAGCGCCGCCGGCGAGTAGGTCGTCGCACGGGAAGAGGCGCGGATCCCCACGGGGTCCGCGCCTCTTCCCGTCGGTGCGGTTACCGGCGCTGCAGATCGCGGCGCGCACGAACGCCGAAGGGCGGACACCTCGCGGTGCCCGCCCTTCGGCGTTCTCAGCAGTCGGAGACTGCGGACTGCTTACGCAGCCGGCATCAGGACCGTGTCGATGAGGTACACGGTCGCGTTGGCGGTCTGGACGCCACCGCAGATGACGGACGCGTCGTTGACCTTGATGTCGTCGCCGGAGCCGGTGACGGTGAGGTCGGTGCCCTGGACGGTGGTCTGGGTGCCGTCGATGTCATCGGGGGCGATCTGGCCGGGGACGACGTGGTAGGTCAGGACCGACGAGAGCGTCTCGGCGCCCTCGGGGGTCGCCAGCAGCTCGAGGGTCGCAGCGTCGAGCTTCGCGAACGCGTCGTCGACCGGGGCGAAGACGGTGAACTCGCTGCCGTTCAGCGTGTCGACGAGGTTGACGTCGGGGTTGAGCTGACCCGACACCGCAGCGGTGAGGGTCTTGAGGAGCGGGTTGTTCGACGCGGCGGTCGCCACCGGGTCGAGGGCCATGCCGGCGACCGAGCCGGCGCCGTCGGGGACGGTCTCGGCGTAGGTGGCGCAGCCGGGGCCGACGAGGTTCGCGGCCGGGTCCATGGTCTCCATGGGCGTCGAGGACTCCATCGGCGTGGAGGACGACATCGACTCCTCGGTGGACTCGGTGGTCGAGCCGCTGCCGCTGGAGCAGGCGGTGAGGCCGAGGGTCGCGATGCTGATGAGGGCGAATGCGGCGAAAGTGGTGCGCTTGGTGGTTCGCATGATGTTTCTCCTTCGTGAGACGGTCCCGGTGACGGGTTCCGTTGTCCTGGACGTACAAGGGGGGTTGTTGCTGTGTGGACCGTTTCGCGGCCGTTGACATGTCTTCGGAGCCCTGCCCAGGGGGGTTTGGAACGGATCGGAGAAGTTCGGTAACGGCTTCGTAACGGCGCTGCCGAGCACCCTCGACCGCCCCGAACGTCGTCTCCGCGTGGATCCGCGTCGATTACCCTGGAAGCCGCTCGCGCTCGCGGGCGCAGGCGCGCGGTCACCTCAGGGGCCGCCCGAACGAGGAACGGGGCCGCAGGTGCACACCAGGTGGGCGCGAGTCGCACGGGGCCTCGCCGCCGCCGTCGCCGCGACCGTCACCGCCGCCGCCTCGCACACCCTCGCGGGGGCCCACGCGCCTTCGCCGGCGATCCTGGCGCTGACGACGGCCTTCGCCGCAGTCGTCTGCGTGCTCCTCGCGGGCCGCACGCTCTCGCTCCTGCGCCTGTCGGTCTCCGTCCTGCTCAGCCAGCTCGCCTTCCACGCGCTCTTCCTCACGGCAGGGGGCGGCGGAGAGGTCAGCGTCGTCGGCGCCTCCGCATCGGGAGCGCACTTCCACGACGGATCGACGCTCGAGCTCGTCGCGGCGGGGAGCGGTCATGCCGCCCACTCCGGTCCGATGACCCTCGCGCACCTCGTCGCCGCCGTCCTCACCATCGCCGCCGTGCGTCGGGGCGAGGCCCTCTTCTTCTCCCTCGGCGAGCGGCTCGTCCGCATCGTCGTGCGCGCCGTGGCTCGCGCCTCGGCGGTCCTCCTCGGACCCGTCGGCCCCTCGGTCGCCGTCGCGGGCACCCCTGAGCCGCGCTCCCCGCGTCCGCTCGACGCGGTGCTCACGCACCTGCGGCACCGCGGTCCGCCGCGGGGCGTCCTGCACGCCGCCTGACACCGCTCCGTCCCGGGGCGCGTGCTCGGTCGGCGTCCACCCGCGCGCACCGCATCCCCGCGCTGCGCATCCGGACGCCCGGCGATCGCCGGCACCCCTCAAGGACTCGAGACCATGACCTCCTCCACCCGCACCTCGGCCACCCGCACCTCCTCCCGCCTCCGCCTCGTCGGCAGCGGCGCGCTCGTGGCCGCCGGCTCCGTCGCCCTCGCGCTCGCCGCGCCGACCGCCGCCAGTGCCCACGTGAGCGCCACGGCGAGCACCACGGCCGCCGGCGCGTACACGGTCGTCACCTTCTCCCTCGCGCACGGCTGCGAGGGATCGCCGACGACCGGCCTCACCATCACGATCCCGGACGGGATCAACTCCGTCAGCCCGACCGTGAACCCGAACTGGGACGTCGCGAAGAACGAGGTGCAGCTCGCCGAGCCGATCACCGACTCGCACGGCGCCTCCGTGACCGAGCGCGTCTCGGACGTCGTCTACACGGCGAAGACCCCGCTCGCGGACGGCTACCGCGACACCGTCTCGCTGCAGCTGCAGCTCCCGGAGGACGCGGCCGGCGAGACCCTCGCGTTCCCGGTCCTGCAGACCTGCGAGACCGGCTCGACCGCGTGGGACCAGCCGACCGTCGAGGGTGAGGACGAGCCCGAGCTGCCCGCTCCGGTCGTCGCGGTGACCGCGGCGGAGGAGGGCGCCGGCCACCACGGCGCAGGTTCCGATTCGCACGAGGACGAGGAGACCGCCGAGGCGACGACCGCGTCCTCGACTACCGCGGCGGGCGGCTCCGACGTCGTCGCCCGAGTCCTCGGTGTCGGCGGTCTCGTCGTCGGTGCGGTCGGAGTCGCGGTCGCGCTCGCGTCGCGTCGTCGCGGCCCGAAGGCGTCCGCGTGATCCTGCGCCGCACCTCCCGTGCCGCCGCCGCCGCGATCGCACTCGGCCTCGCCGGTGCGGTCGCGGTGGCGGCGCCCGCCAGCGCCCACAACTACCTCGTCTCGAGCTCGCCCGCGGCGGACGCCGTCGTGACGGAGCAGCCCGGGACTCTGAGCGTCACCACCAACGACGACCTGCTCGTCCTGGGCGACGACGGACGCGCGGCGGGACTGCGCGTCACCGGACCCGACGGCCTCTACCACGGCGACGGCTGCGTCACGGTCCTCGGACCCGAGGCGTCCATGCCGCTGGAGCTCGGCGCCGCGGGCAGCTACGACGTCACCTGGCAGGTCGTGTCCACCGACGGCCATCCGGTCTCGGGCGAGTACTCGTTCGAGTGGCAGCCGGCGGACGGCACGGCCGTCGCCGACGGCTCCGAGACGGTGCCGGACTGCAACGGCACGGTCGACGTCTCGGGCGCCGCCGCTCCGGCCGACGGCGATTCCGACGAGGCGGCGCCCTCCGGAGCCGATGCGGTGCCGATCGGCGACGTGCTCTGGATCGGCGGTGCGCTCGTCGCGGTCGTCGCCGCCGTCGGAGTGACCCTGCTGGTGCTGCGCCGCCGCCCGCAGGCGTAGGGGCGTCCCCGGACCGACCGGATCGCCCGTCCGGAGGGGTGCCGCGCCCCTCCGGACGACGGTCGGCGCTGGCGTGCTCAGCGCTGCCTGCTCCGCGCAGCCCGCTCAGCGCAGCAGAGCCGCCAGCGGGCCCTCGTCGAGGTCGGCCAGAACCGCGGCGGCGTCCTCGTAGACCGCGACGGCGCCCGCCTCGCGCAGCTCGTGCTCGCCTGTGCCGCCTGACAGGACGGCGACCGTCGCGAGCCCCGCCCGCTCGGCCGACAGCACGTCCCACGAGGCGTCGCCCACCATGATCGCGTCGTCGGGCCCGACGCCCGCCCGCTCCAGGGCGATCGCGATGATGCCCGGATCGGGCTTCGCCGTGTCGACGTCCTCCCCGCTCGTCACCGCGTGCACGGCGTCGCCGAGGTCGAGGACCTCGAGCAGCAGGTCGAGCTCCTGCTGAGGAGCGGAGGTCGCGAGCACCACGTGCACGCCGCGTCCCGCGATCTCCCGGATCAGCTCCCGCGCCCCGGGGAGGAGGGTCAGGCGCGCGCCGAGCTCGGCGTAGTTCTTCGTGTGCAGGGTCTTCAGCTGCGAGCGCGTGGCGTCGTCGACGTCGTCCTCGGTCAGCATGCCGATCAGCTCCGAGGAGTCGGCGCCGATCGCGCGCTGGATGCGCCAGGCCGGCACCTCCAGATCGCACTGCCAGAACGCTCGCGCCCACGCCTCGATGTGCAGGAAGTTCGAGTCGACGAGGGTGCCGTCGATGTCGAAGAGGACCGCGGTGGTGCGCGGGGTGCGGGTGCCGGTGCGGCTGTCGGTGCCGGTGCTCGTGCTGTTCTCGCTCATGGTCGTGTCGTCCTCCGGAGTCGTCGGACCCGGCGTCGTCACCAGGCGGAGATCGGCACGCTACTCCCCGACACGGGTCGGGCAGGACCCCCTTGCCACCGATCCGTGCCCCCGATCGCTCGCGTGTCGGAAGTTCTGCACGAAGCTGTTCTGAACGAGCGTGTTCCGCACGAGGGCGCTCTGCTCCGGTCCGTTCCGCACCGGTCACCTTGTCATCGCTCGGTGCCCGCCGCGGTCCTCCTCCGCTCCTCCGTCCTGCGCGCGCCCGTCAGAACGGGGGAGGCCCCTCCGCCGCAGTACTCGTCCGTTCGCGCCACAGGCCGGCCGGTGGCTCCAGGCCCTCCGCACCTCCCGGACCCTCCGCACCTCCCGGACCCTCCGGGCCCTCCGGTCGGGTGAGGTACCGCCGTCCCGTCGGGCTCGTCCACTCGAGGACGCCGCTCCGACCGTGGCGGACCGACCATCTGCTCGTGTGCCGGAGTCGGTGGTGGTGCCGGCAGAGGTGGGCGAGGTTGTCGGCGTCGGTGCGTCCGCCGTGCTGCCACTCGACACCGTGGTCGACGTCGCTGTCGGAGGCGGAGCGGGTGCAGCCGGGGAAGCGGCAGGTCCGATCCCGCAAGGCGAGCGCCCGGCGGAGGTCGGCGGGCGGCCGGTACGAGGTGCGTCCGACCGAGAGGACCGCACCGCTCTCGGGGTGGGTGAGGATCCGGGTGAAGGAGGGAGCGTGCGCGGCGAGGCGCCTCGCGGTCCGGGCATCGACCGGTCCGTACCCCTCGAGCACGCCGGGTTCCTCCGAGCGGCCGAGCAGGGTCAGGACCGGGACCGTCACCGCGACCCGGGGACGGATGCCGCGCGGAACGGCGGCCGCCGGTCGCGAGCCGTCGGGACGCTCGCCGATCTCGCCGTCGAGCAGGAGCGCCGTGCCCACGTCGGCACGCAGCTGCGGAAGGGAGCGCGACTCCTCCGGCGCCTCCCCGAGCACGCGGGCGGCGCGATCGATGCGGTCGAAGGCTCCGTGCGCTTCGGGTGCAGGCAGGTGCAGGTGCAGCGTCGCCATGCCGTCGAGCTCACCGTCGAGCCAGACCCCGCGCCGGGCGGCGCACCGCTGGTGCCTCGCCGTCGGCGATTCCGGATGCAGCCGCTCGCGCAGGGTGCGGAGGCGGCGTCGCAGTTGCGGGGGAGTGCACTCGGCGGCGATCCGTGCGGCCTGCTCGTCGAAGCGTCCGCGCACCTCGACAGGCAGATCCAGCGCCGCCCGCACGACGACCCGGGCGTGCTCCGGAGCGATGACCGCCTCCTGCAGTGCCGACAGCGTCTGCGGCAACTCGTTCACCAGCATCCGGCTCTCCTCGACGAGTGCCGAGGCGAGCGACTCCGCGACCCGCATGCCGGTCGCGAGCTCGGCGACCAGGGCGCGCATCGCGGCCTCCTCGCGCTCGACGTGCGCCTGCACCCGCGGGTCGACCAGCGCCTCCGGCAACGCCATCGCCGTGCGTCGCGCGAGCTCGATCAGCTCCGCCCGCTGCGCCTCGGCCCGCGCCCGGAACGCATCGACCGCGCACGCCGCCCCGACCGCGGCCACGAGGGCGTCGTCGAAGCACTCGCGCACGCTCGGACCGCCACCCGCGGGCCTCGCCTCGACATCCAGAAGAACCATACGAGGATGAGACCACGGACCACCGACACGGGCAGGGCGATCACGCCACCACGGAGCCGGTTCGCGCCACGGTCGCGCGCTCCGACCGCTCGCCGCGGCCCGAGAGCGCCTGCGACGCCCTACCGCACCCTCCTCGGCACCGTGAACACCGTCTCGACTCCGCGCGAGTACAGCACCGAGTCCGGAGCCCTCTCGCCGACCCCCGGGAACCCGGCCGCAGACAGCAGCCCGTCGTCCAGCGAGAGCAGCTCGGCCCGCTGCAGCGGGCCGAGCTGCTCTCGCTGGACGACGGGCTGCTGTCTGCGGCCGGGTTCCCGGGGGTC
>NZ_JAMRYM010000112.1:0-9795 GCF_023743255.1 Rathayibacter rubneri
GGCCCTTGCGCTCCGGGGCGGGAGGTGCGAGGCCGCGCGGCGGCTCGGGGATCCGCTCCGGTCGGCGAACCGCTCCGACGCGTCCGGCGCGGATCGACGGGTTGCCCCATCAGCGCGGATCCGTCCACGGGCTTGCATCCTGGGAGCCCCTGAGTAGCGTCGAAGGTGCGAGGGCGTCCACGACTCCGCCCGAGCAGCGGTCCGGCGGGGATCGCGAGCGGCGACAGGGGACGGCCATGGGCAGGATGATCTACGACTCGACGACCGAGGCGGACTTCGACGATCGGCTGCTCGCGCATCTGCAGATCGTGATCGGCACCAAGCTCGGCAAGGGCGAGTCCTTCTACTTCTCCTGGCGCGACGCGGGAGCCGCGGGCGACGGACGGACGTCGCTGTGGCTGCATCCGTCGATCCCGTTGCGCTTCAAGTACTTCGGCGGGCGGGCGCCGTCCATCAACCCGGAGTGGGTGCGGCGGCTGCTGATGGACTCGTACAGCGCTCAGGGTCTGCGCATCTCGCCCGAGCCCGAGCACGAGCACGCCGTGCACACGGCGGCCATCCCGACGGTGTAGCGCCCCCGACCAGCGGGACGGCGCCTCAGCGCACCCGGTCGGCCAGCCGGCCGATGATCCACTCGCCCGTCTCGCCGCGCGCTCGGACGAGCAGGCGGGTGACGGAGCCGATGTCGGGCTCGCCCTCGTCGGCGCTGTCGTACTCGATGACCATCGGCGTCGACTCCGACAGCGCGACGGTGGCGAACGACGTCGGCGTGCCCTCGGCGACCCAGACGAGCAGCCCGGAGTCCCCGTCGCGCCGGAGGATCGCCGTGGCGTACTCGAGGCGGGTGAGGGCGACGTCGTCGACCTGGAGGGGCGGGAGCGAGGCGAGCTTCAGATAGCCCATGTCGCCGCCGACTGCGGTGCGCGTACCGGTTCCATGGATTCCCCTGCCCGTTGAGGCCTGATCAGGCCGAGCATCGGGGTCCGGGATGCGTGGGCCACCCTACGCCCCGGAGCGTCGAACGGGGCGGGAGTGCGCTCAGCGGCCCGGGGGCGGGGGCCGTCGGCTGCCGGATCACGGAGGTCGCCCGGCTCGGACGGTGACCGCGCCGACGGACCCATCACATCCGGGGGTCCCCGGGCAAGGGGCTGCAGCTCTGGAGCAGGCGGCGGCTAGGACTGCGAGGACCGCAGAGCTCCGGGATCCTCCGGAGCGCGGGAATGGAGGATCCGATGAGCGGGACGGTGCTCGATCCGGTGGGAACGCTCGTCGCCGAGGCGGAGGAGGGTTCGATCGCGACGGATCGGCGGCCGGCGCGCCGGGTCCGCCGCTCCGCCCCGCGCGAGGACCGGATCGTCGTGCTGCGGGCGACCGCGGTCGAGCTCGAGCTGCTGCAGGACGAGCTGCGGAGGATCGCGGAGTCGGCGTGCCTGGACGCCCGGGCGGCGGCGCTCGCCCGTCTGCGGGCGCTGCGAGAGGAGGAGCGGGGCTGGGCCGCGCTGGCGCTGCCCGACGCGCGACGGGTCCGTGTGCGCCTCCGACTCGAGCGCGACGGTCTGCGGCGCGACGGGATCGGCTGCCGCCACGTCGTCGGCCCGCGCCGGTGACGGGATATCACCCGCGGCGCGCAGGGGGAACCCTCTCCACCGCGCTCCCACCCCGACGTAGCGTCGGCGGGACGATCGACGAGAGGTGGACGACGATGACCGGTGCGGTACCCCAGTGGGTGCACTTCGCGCGCAAGGAGCCGCAGACGGCGGCGATCGGCTCGCGGCGGATCGAGATCGGCGCCCCTGATGCGCTCGCCGGCGAGGTGCTGCTCACGGTCGCCGAGGACGGCGTACCCCTGGGCTACGTGCTGCCGACCGATCCGCCGTCGTACCGCGCCCTGGGCGCGACCGGCTCGGCTCGGGTGGACACGATGGAGGATCTGATCGGTCTGCTCGCACCGGCGACCGCGGCGCCGCGGGGGAGCAGCGTCTGACGCGCCCTGCGCCTCCGGTCGCGGTGCTGCGGGCCGCTACTCGGCGACGCTGAGAGCGAGGGCCACGCCGGGCGTCAGCAGCAGGTGCGCGGTCCGCAGGTCGCCCTCGCCCTGGTTCACCTCGAGCCAGTGCGGCTCCGTCCCGAGCACCTCGGCGACGAGCTGCTTCGCCTCCTGCACCGACACGTTCCCCATCGTGTAGAGACGGCCGCCGTAATGGAGCTCGACGCGCGTCATGCCCGCACCGCGGCATCCGGGACCGCTGTCTCGGGCTCGGCCGTGATGCGCAGGCCCTGCGCGGTGTACGAGTCCTGCAGCAGGCGGCGGATCCACTCCGGGTTGATCGCGGGCGCGCGGCCGCCGAAGTACGTGAAGCGCAGCGGGATCGCGGGGTGCAGCCAGATGGCGGTGCGCCCGTTGCCCGAGCCGCTGCCGTCCTTCCACGAGAGGTAGGAGCGCTCGCCCTTGCCGAGCTTGGCGCCGATCACGACCTGCAGGTGCGCGAGGAGTCGATCCTCGAAGTCCGCCTCGGTGCTCGAGTCGTAGAACAGTCTGCCCATCGCGTCTCCCGCCCTCGCGGGCGCCCGGTGCGGCCGCCCTGTCCGCACGCTCCGAACCGCGCCGATCCTCCACGCTACGGGGAGGCTGTGCGTCCGGGTCCGGGGGTTGACTGCTGCGATGTCGATCACGACATCGGCCGCCACGGGCTGGACACGTCGGTGTCGTCGAGGAAGTCGACGTCGGGGATGTCCGTCATCTCGTCGCTCCACGAGGGGCGGGCGGGCTGCATCCGCCGCGTCTCGAGCTCGATGTGCGCGACGACCTCCTCGTCGACCGGATCGTCGCCCTGGCTGTTCTCGACCGGGGTCGAGTAGAGCTGGCTGGCGGGACCGATCAGCAGGTGCGCGTAGGCGCGGCTCCCGCCCTCGGTGACGACGGGGATCTGCACCACGTCCGATTTGCCGACATCGGCGAGGGCGCGCGCGTAGCGGAGGACGGCCTTGCAGGTGACGTCCCCGACGAGCATGTGGCCGCTGGAGTAGTGCAGTCTTCTCATGCCGGACACCCTGCGCCCGACCCGACCTCGGGGTGAAGAGGATTGCCAGCGCGGCAGTCGGGGCGTAGGGGTCCTAGAGCGTGGTGGTGGTCGAGACCACTCCGTGCGCCACGTCGCGGAGCTTCGCGCCGGTGCGGCGGGCGTGCGCGCGGAGCAGGGTGAAGGCCTTGTCCACGCTGATGTTCTGCCGCTCGGCGAGCACGCCCTTGGCCTGCTCGATGACGACGCGGGAGTTGAGCGCCCGCTGCAGCTGCGCGGCGATGTCGTTCTGCTCCCGGAGCGTCTCGCTGAAGACGAGACCGAGGGTCGCGACGTCGGCGAGGGCCTGCACGACCGCGATGTCGTTGTCGCTGAAGGGGCCCGGCTCCTTCGCGAAGAGGTTGATCGCGCCCAGGGTGCGGTCGCGGTGGCGCAGCGGAGTCGCGTGCACGGCCCGGAACCCGCGCTCGAGGGCGGTGCGGGTGAAGCCGGGCCAGCGGTCGGTCTCGGCGAGGTCGGTCGACTCGACCACGGCGCCGCCGTGGAACGCCTCGAGGCACGGGCCCTCGGTCGTGCCCAGCTGCTCCTCCTCGAGCTCGGCGGCGCGCTCGCTCGTCGAGGCCATGACGTGCAGCGCACCGTCGGCGTCGGCGAGCACGATGCCGGCGTCGACCGCCGCGGTGAAGCGCGTCGCGGCCTGCACGAGCGTGTCGAGGGTGTCGATGACGTCGTGCTCGGGGCGCAGGGCGTCGGCGAGCGCGACGAAGACGTCGGCGAGGCGGGCTTCGCGATCGGAGGAGGTCATGGATCGAGGGTAGGGACGGTGACGGAGGGAGGGGAACCCGGTTCCGCGACCGCTTCGCTCCCCGTCCACCCGGCGTCGACCCCCGAGGCGCGGGTGCGGCCACTGCCAGACGATCGTCGTGGAGTCAACGGTCTCCACACATCCGAGGACCCCGATTTACAGTCCTCACATCCCGGTGGAGACGCGTGACCGACTCGGAGCGCGAGGCCCGCTGGAGGACGAGGGGAGTCGATCATGTCGAGAGACGACGTAGCGCCGGGGCGGTTCGCGCGATTCGTGAAGTGGGTGCCGCGTGCCGACGGCTGGGAGCCCCAGTACCTGCGCGGGCGGGTCCTGGCCAAGAAGGACGGCGAGTGGATCATCTCGGTCAACGGCCAGGAGACCCGCGTGATCAAGAAGGAGTGGAGCGTCTACCGCTGACGCTCCCGGGCGAGGACGGAGGGGTGCCGTGATGCTGCCCGATCGACGCAGCCCCGAGGTCCGCGAGGCGCGGCCGGGACTGTTCGTGCTGGAGCTGCGGCGCACGCTGACGCGGCCGGCGGAGGAGCTGGGCGTCGTGGTGCGGACCGGAGGGACCTGGACGGCGCTGAGCCTGGAGGGCGTGGCGGTGGGGGGGGACACGTTCCACGAGGCGGTGTCGGTGCTGGCGCGGCCCTGACGCTGTACGCGACCGAGGTCGTGACGCCCGGAGAGCGCTCGGACGACGGATTCCGACCCTGCCGACCTCGATCGCGTACTCAGAGGTGGCGGCCCGGCCGCTGCACGCCGATGACGGTGAGCGCGATCGACCCGGTGGTGCCCTGCGCGGCGGTCGGCGACGACTCCGGGAGCCGGAGGGTCAGGCGGAGGTGATCCGTCGCTCCGACCGCGAAGGCGGGGGACGCGGGCAGGTCGATCCGGGCGGTGGCGGGCCGGTCGGGCGCGATCGGAGTGATCGTGCCGCCGCAGGTCGCCCCGTCGGTCGACCAGGGCTGCGAGCAGCGGTCGAGCGCGATCTGCAGGCCGTCGGAGCTGCTCGCCCCCACCACCGGGGCCGAGGACTCGAGCTGCAGGGCCGCGACCGCGACGGTGCCCGTGTTGGTGACGTCGACGAGGCGGCGGGCGGCGACGGCTCCGGCGAGACCTGCTCCGATGATCGCGATGCGCTCGCCGTCGGCGGCGATCGCGGCGATCTCGCCGGCCGCCCGGACGCCCGAGTTCCAGGCCCCCTGCAGGGTGCCCGGAGCGGAGGAGTCGGTCGCCTCGCCGGCGAAGAAGACCCGGTCGAGCACGTTCTGCGCGAGATCCTCGCGATGCTCGGGGGTCGCTCCGACGGGCAGGTAGGAGGTGCTGCCGAGCGCGTACGGGTCGGCGCCCCAGGCGGAGCGCACGAAGGCGGCGGGCGTCGGCACGGCGGTGGTGCTCGGCGTGGGCACCGGCGCCTGGGTCACGGAGCGGGTCGGCGTGGGACGCGGCGGAGTGCAGCCCGCGAGGACCAGGAGGCCGACCCCCGTGGCGGCTCCCGAGAGGAAGGTGCGGCGTCCGATCGTCATCCCCGACATCCTACGTTCTCGCCTCCCGGCACGGCCCTCGGCTCCTCCGGCGCCCCTGTCCGCACACGGGCCGCCGCCGCAAGGCCCGGCGGACGCCCCGCCGCGAGTGGTAGACCTGGACCCATGAGCAACGACATCCGCGAACTCGCCGAGGGCGAGAGCTACCTCGCCTTCTTCCAGGGCGGCCCCTTCGACGGCCAGACCGAGACCCGTGTCAGCACCGACGGCGGCTACGAGAAGGAGGTCGACGTCTACGCGGCCGTGGACGGCCAGGAGACGCACCTCGTCTACACCGCCGTCGCCGCGAAGGAGGTCGGCGAGTCGGTCCACGTGACCTTCACCCTCGACGCCCCCGACTCCGACCCGATCGAGGACCACGAGGACCGCGGCGGCGGATTCCAGTAGGCGCGACTCCTCAGGGACGCCGTCCCGGCTCCGGCCGGGGCGGCGTTCGTCGTCCACTGTGACGAAGCGTGACGTCCCCCCTGCGGGTGTCACAGGAGCGCGTCTACGATCGCCGCTGGAGCGGCCGAGCAGCGGGCGCCGGACGGAGACGACGATGCCCGCGACCACGACCCCCACGATCGGCGAGCAGTCGGCCGAGTTCACCACCGGATTCACCGCCGCCATCGGCGACGACCTCGCGGCGGTCTTCGCCGGCGAGCAGGCCGACCTCGTCTCGGCCGGCGTGCCCGACCACGCCGTGTCCGCGGGCGACGAGCTGCCGGACGCGACGGTGCTCACCGTCGACGGCGAGCCGGTCGCGCTCTCCTCCGCGCTCGGCGACGGAGCCGCCGTGCTGGTGTTCTACCGCGGCGCCTGGTGCCCGTACTGCAACCTCACGCTGCGCCACTACGACGCCACCCTCGCCCCGGCGCTGCGCGAGCGCGGAGTCGCCTTCGTCGCGATCAGCCCGCAGAGCGCCGACGGCTCCCGCTCGACGGGCGACGGCGAGCTCGGCTTCACCGTCCTCTCGGACCCGGGCAACGCCCTCGCTGGTCGCCTGGGCATCGTGACCGCGCCCAGCGACGCCGCGATCGAGGCGCACACCTCCCTCGGCTTCGCGGTGAAGGACTCGAACGCGGACGAGACGCCCGCGATCCCCTTCCCGACCGTGCTCGTCGTCGATGCGGGACGCGTCGTGCGCTTCGCCGACGTGCACGTCGACTACACGACGCGCACCGAGACGGCCGAGATCCTCGCGGCGGTCGACGATCTGGTCTGACCCCTGCCGGTGCGGGAGGGGGCTGTCAAGCCTCCCTCCCGCCCAGGCGTCCTCCCCATCCGGCCCCCTACTCTCCTTCGAAGCACCATCGACGCCGAGGGTCGGCGCCGGAAGGAGAACTCACCGATGACCGAGATCACCGCGCACCACGGACTCTTCAAGGACACGAACCTCCACGTCGACGACACCGGCGGATCGGGCCGCCCGGTCGTCCTGATCCACGGCTGGCCCCTCTCGGGCGAGTCCTGGTCGGAGCAGGTCCCGGCGCTCACCGCGGCCGGCTACCGCGTCGTCAGCTACGACCGCCGCGGCTTCGGACGCAGCGACAAGCCGCTCACCGGCTACACCTACGACACCCTCACCGAGGACCTGCACGCGCTGCTCACCGAGCTGGACCTGCAGGACGTCACGCTCGTCGGCTTCTCGATGGGCGGCGGCGAGGTCGCCCGCTACTTCTCGAAGTACGGCACCGAGCGCCTGCGCAGCGTCGTGTTCGCATCGGCCGTGCCGCCGTACCTGATGAAGGGCTCCGACAACCCGGACGGCCCGCTCGAGAAGTCCCAGGCCGCCGAGATGACGGCCGGTCTCACCAAGGACCAGGACGCCTTCTACGACGACTTCACGACGCAGTTCTTCTCGGCGGAGGGCACGCTCGTCGTCACGGAGCAGCAGCGACAGGACGCGCTCGCCCTCGCGAAGCAGTCGTCGAAGGTCGCCGCGCTCGCCTGCATGACGGCGTTCGCGACCACGGACTTCCGCGAGGACCTGCCGCTCGTCACCGTCCCGACGCTCGTCATCCACGGCGACAGCGACGCGACCGTGCCGTTCGAGGGCTCGGGCGCGCGCACGCACGCCGCGATCCCCGGCTCCGAGCTGCACGTCGTCGAGGGCGGCCCCCACGGCGTCAACGTCAGCCACGCGGAGGAGTGGAACGCCCGCGTCCTCGAGTTCCTCGCGAAGTAGCGCCGGCCGCCCCCGCCCCCTGCTGATCGAGTAGGCCGCTCCGCGGCCGTATCGAGATCCCCCACCCCCGGAGATGCCGGTCTCGATACGCCCCTTCGGGGCTACTCGACCAGCAGGCGGCGCCAGCGAGAATCGCGGGACCTCGTTCCACCCGCCCTTGCTGATCGAGTAGGCCGCAGGCCGTATCGAGATCTCCCGCCCGGGCCTCAGCCCTTCTCGGCGCCCTCCGTCGTGTTCATGATCCGCTTCTGGAAGACGAAGAACAGCACCGCCACCGGGATCGACATCAGCACCGCCGCCGCCAGCTGCAGCGGGTACTGGTTGCCCGTGCCCAGCTGCCCTGAGACGAGCGAGGCGACTCCGGTCGTCAGCGTGTTCAGCTCCGGCGACTGCCGCGAGACCACGAAGTGCGAGAACTCGTTCCACGAGCCCTGGAACGACAGGATGAACAGCGTCACGATCGCCGGGCGCGCCATCGGCACCACGATCGAGCGGAACGTGCGGAACACGCCGGCCCCGTCGATCCGCGCGGCCTCCTCGATCGACAGCGGGATCGAGTCGAAGAACTGCTTCATGATGAAGATGCCCGCCGCGTCCACGATCAGCGGCACGATCATCCCGGCGTAGCTGTCGTACAGCCCGAGCTGCTTGAGGATCAGGAACCGCGGGATCAGCAGCACGACCGCCGGCACGCTCATCACTCCGATGAACAGCGCGAACAGGAAGCCCCGCCCGCGGAAGTTCAGCCGCGACAGGGCGTAGCCCGCGAGCGAGTCGAAGAACACGCGCCCGAGGGTCACGAACACGGTCACGATGACCGAGTTGAGCGTCCACAGCGGCAGCGGCACGTCGGTGAAGAGCCGCTCGTACGAGGCGAAGGACCAGGTCGCCGGGAGCAGCGACAGCGGGTTCGAGGTCGCGTCCGCGTCGGTCTTGAACGACGACGCGACCGAGATCAGGAACGGGTAGATGTAGACGAGCGCCAGCGCGATCAGCAGCAGGTAGCCGCCGATCAGCGAGGCGCGGCCTCGGGCCCCGAGGTGCACGCGGCGGCGCGGGAGCGGGGCGGCCGGCGTCTCGTCGACGGGCCGGGTGCCGGAGTCGATCAGGGTGCTCATCGCACACCTCCCGTGGTGAGGGTCGTGGCGGCGTCGGCCCGGGCGGCACGACGGCCGGTGCGCGGCTCGCCCTTCTCGCGCAGCAGCGCCCGCTGCAGCAGCGTGAGCACGACGATGATGAAGAACAGGATGAACGCGATCGCCGCGCCCTGGCCCCAGCGGAGGTCCGTGAACGAGGACTCGTAGGCGAGGAACGCGGGCGTGAGCAGGGTCTTGCCGGGCGAGCCCCCTCCGGTCAGGTAGATCTGGTCGAAGACCTGCCACGTTCCGATGAGGCCGAGGGTCAGCACCGTGAAGAGCGTGGGTCGGAGCATCGGCAGGGTGACCGAGAAGAACTTGCGCAGCGGCCCCGCCCCGTCCATCAGCGCGGCCTCGTCGATCTCGGCGCCGATGTTCTGCAGCGCCGCGAGGAACAGCAGCATGAAGGTGCCCGAGGTGGTGAAGATCGCCATCGTGATCAGCACGCACATCGCGACGGAGGGGCCCGACAGCCAGTCCCACCAGGTGAGGCCGAGCGGAGCGGCGGCGGCCAGCGGGCCGGAGCCGTCGACGCCGACCGCGCCCAGCAGGCTGTGCAGGATCCCGGAGGGGTCCGCCATCCAGGTCGGACCGTCGGCGCCGAACCAGCCGAGCACCGCGTTCACGACGCCCGAGGCGCTGAAGAGGAACAGGAAGATCACGGTGATCGCGATCGAGGACGTGACGGAGGGGAAGTAGAAGGCGGTGCGGAAGAAGCCGCGTCCGCGGAGGATCCGCCGGTTCACCTGCACCGCGAGGAACAGCGCGAGGGCCGTCTGCAGGGGCACGACGAGCAGCACGTAGTAGAGGTTGTTCCGGATCGCGGTGCCGAAGTCCTTCTGCGCCAGGCCGGGCTCGGTGAGCACCGCCTGGTAGTTCTCGCCGCCGACGAACTGCGCGGTCGGACCCAGCGGGGAGCCCAGGCCGTTCCAGTTGCTCACGCTCACCCACAGGGCGAGGCCGATGGGCAGCACGAGGAAGACGCCGATGACGAGGATCGCGGGGAGGGTGAAGAGCCAGCCGTAGCGGGCCTCGTGCCCGCGGATGCCGGAGCGGCGCCTGCGGGCGGGTGCGGGGGCGGTCATCGATGCGTCTCCTTCGACGTGTCGGGGGC